>NZ_ARZX01000005.1:0-204779 GCF_000568425.1 Cellulophaga geojensis KL-A | reverse complement strand
TTTAGTGTATCGCTATGTTAGGACGGGACAATTGTAGCGTAAAAAAAAGCCACATTTTTAAAATGTGGCTTTTTATGTTTATCTATTAATTGTCTGTTTTCTATCTGGACCAACAGAAATAATTTTAATAGGAATTTCTAATTCTTTTTCTAGAAAATCTATATACTCATTTAATTCTTTTGGAAACTGAGATGGATCTGTCATTTTGGTTAAATCTTCTTTCCAACAAGGAAACTCTGTGTAAATAGGTTTTACATTTTCAGGTTCTATATTATAAGGTAAATGAGAAATTGTTTCTCCTTTATACTCATAAGCAGTACATACTTGTAGGCTGTCAAAACCAGAAAGTACATCGCCCTTCATCATATTTAATTGTGTAACACCGTTAACTTGGCAGGCATATTTTAGAGCAACAAGGTCTAACCAACCACAACGGCGAGGTCTACCAGTTACTGCGCCAAACTCATGACCTACTTTAGCCATATTAGCTCCAACTTCATCAAACAATTCTGTAGGGAATGGGCCAGAACCAACACGTGTAGTGTAAGCTTTAAAAATACCGTATACTTCTTTTACTTTGTTAGGAGCAATGCCCAAACCAGTGCAAGCACCAGCTGCTGTTGTGTTAGAAGAAGTTACAAATGGGTACGTACCAAAATCAATATCTAATAAAGACCCTTGTGCACCTTCTGCTAAAATAGTTTTACCTTCTTTAATAGCTTGGTTTAAATACTCTTCACTATCTATAAAAGTTAATTCTTTTAAACGCTCTACAGCATCAAAAAACTCAACTTCCATTTCTTCTAAATCATACTGTACATCTACATTGTAGAAACTAATCATAGTTTCATGCTTATCTGCTAAATGACGGTACTTTTCTTTCCAAGAATCCAATTCTAAATCGCCAACACGCATACCGTTTCTACCAGTTTTGTCCATATAAGTTGGACCAATACCTTTTAATGTAGAACCAATTTTAGCTTTTCCTTTAGATGCTTCAGATGCAGCATCTAACAAACGGTGTGTTGGTAAAATTAAATGTGCTTTTCTAGATATAATTAGTTTAGCCTTATAGTCTATATTAAATTGATCTAAACCTTCTAGTTCTTTAACAAAAACAACTGGATCTATTACAACACCGTTACCAATAACGTTCATTGCTTTTTTGTGGAAAATTCCAGATGGAATTGTTCTAAGCACGTGTTTAATGCCGTCAAATTCTAAGGTGTGACCAGCATTTGGTCCACCCTGAAAACGCGCAATAATATCGTAATCTTTAGTTAGTACATCAACAATTTTTCCTTTTCCTTCGTCTCCCCATTGGAGTCCTAGTAGTAAATCTACTGCCATTACTTGTAATTGGTTAGTTGTTTTCTTTTTTATTTTTTGTTCCGTAAAAGTATAGCGAGTGGTTTGTTATTTTAATATCAAACACATCCTCTATTGTTTTTTTAATTGACTGTATTCTAGGGTCACAAAACTCCATTACCTCACCCGTATCTGTTAGTATAACATGATCATGTTGCCTATCAAAATAAGATTTCTCATATTGAGCCTGATTTTTGCCAAACTGGTGCTTACGTACCAATTTACAATCTAATAAAAGTTCAATAGTGTTGTATAAGGTTGCTCTACTTACTCTATAGTTTTTGTTTTTCATTTTAATATAAAGAGATTCTATATCAAAATGATCTTCACTTTCGTAAATTTCTTGGAGTATAGCGTAGCGTTCGGGTGTTTTTCTGTGTCCGTTTTCCTCTAAAAAAGTCGTGAAGACATTCTTTACAATGTCTTGATTTTTGTTACTACCCATAGTATTTCTACAGCTTTTCGGTTTGCAAATGTAGTGTAAATTTTAAAGTCTAACTACTTTATCTATACCGTTAATTTTCTTTAAATTGTTAATAAGCTTAATTAAGATAGAATTATTTTTAACTACAACCGTGATTTTTCCTGAGAAAGTGCCGCCATCTGTACTAAAGTTAACGCTTCTCATGTTCACGTGCATTTGTTGAGAAATAATTGAAGTTAAGTCGCTAATTAAACCAATATTGTCTATTCCTGTTAGTTTTATGTTTGCTGTAAATTCTTGTTGTGAAGAATCTATCCACTTAGCCTGTATAATTCTATATGCATAATTAGATTGTAAAGATATGGCATTTGGGCAATTTTTTGTGTGCACTTTAATACCTTCATTTACACTAATAAAACCAAATACATCATCACCAGGTATAGGGTTACAACATTGTGATAGCTTATACTTTAGTTTTTCTTCTTCTTTACCAAACACTAACTGGTCATACTTTGCAGTAATCTCTTCTTTATCTATATTGTCTGGAGCCGTATTTCTTCTAATTCTATTTTTAAAGAAACTAATAAAGGCGTTGCTATAAGATGATGCAAATTCTTTTATTTGGTTATTATCTATAGATCCAGTGGCAATTCTGTAAAATAAATCTAAGCTGGTTCTTAGTTTAAAATGATACACCATTTTGTTAATGGTATCTTCATTAAAACTAATTTTTTGCGATTTTAATTTACGACGTAAAATTTCTTTGCCTTCTTCTGCAATTTCTTTTTTCTCTTCTCTTAAAGAAGATTTAATTTTAGATCTTGCACGTGCCGTTGTCGCATAGTCTAACCAACTTTGGTTGGGTTTACTTTTTTCTGATGTAATAACCTCTACTTGGTCTCCACTATGCAAAATAGTATTTAAAGGTACAAGCTTACCATTTACTTTTGTTCCTCTGGTTTTTAATCCAATTTCTGAGTGTATATGAAAAGCAAAATCTAAAGATGTAGCACCTTTTGGTAAGGATTTTAAATCTCCTTGAGGTGTAAAAACAAATATTTCTTTAGAGTAGAGGTTTAGTTTAAACTCTTCAACAAAATCTACTGCATTTGTATTTGCATTTTCTAATGCTTCTTGTAGTCTGTTTAACCAAACTTCTATACCTTGTTCCTTTTGGTCTCCGTGTTTGTATTTGAAGTGTGCAGCATAACCTTTTTCTGCAATTTCATGCATACGCTCACTACGTATTTGCACCTCTACCCATTTGGCATCTGGTCCCATAACGGTAATGTGCAAGGCTTCATAACCTGTAGATTTAGGAGAAGATATCCAATCTCGTAAACGTACGGGGTTAGGAGTAAAATTGTCTGTTACTACAGAGTAAATTTTCCACGCTAAAAACTTTTCATTTGCTTTATCTGATTTGTAAATAATACGAATAGCAAACTTGTCATAAATTTCATCAAAAGGCACATTTTGTACTTTCATTTTTCTACGAATAGAAAAAATAGACTTCATACGGCCTTTAATGGTGTAATTTAACCCTTCTTTATCTAAAGAGTCTTGTATGGTATGTGAGAAAGAGTCAATGTACTCTTGTTGCTCTTCTTTAGTTTCTTCAATTTTATCCTGAATGTCATTGTAGACTTCGGGCTCAGTATACTTTAAACTTAAATCTTCAAGTTCTGTTTTTATGTTGTAAAGCCCAATTCTGTGTGCAAGAGGCGCATAAATATAAAGTGTTTCAGAAGCTATTTTTAACTGTTTATGCTCTGGCATAGAATCCATAGTGAGCATATTGTGGTAACGGTCTGCTATTTTAATAATAATAACCCTAACATCATCATTTAAGGTTAAAAGCATTTTTCTAAAATTTTCTGCCTGTTGGGATACATTCATATCCTTTTTTAGGTGAGCAATTTTGGTTAAGCCATCTACAATTTTAGCTACAGTTTCACCAAACAAACGCTCTATATCTGCCAGAGTATATTCTGTGTCTTCTACAACATCATGTAGTAGGGCAGAGGCAATAGATACAGCATCTAACCCTATTTCTGAAGCTACAATTCTTGCAACAGCTATTGGATGAAAAATATAGGCTTCACCAGATTTTCTGCGCTGATCTTTATGTGCATCTACAGCAATTTCAAAAGCAGATCTAATGAGTTTTTTATCTTCATCAGAAAGTGTTAAGTAACTAACGCGCAGTAATTCTTTATACTGGCGTGTAATTTCTTTGTTTTCTTTTTCTATTTCAGCTTCTGTCATATAAACTAAAATTACATTAAACTTTGGTAATAATCAACAAAAATTATTTTTTTAAATTGTTAATTCTGTCAATTAGAGTAGGGTGAGAATAGTTCATAAAAACATATGCTGGGTGGGGTGTAAGGTTGCTTAAGCTTGTTTTTGACAGCTTTTTTAATGATGTAATTAATGGCATTGAAGCGTATGTTTTTTTAGCATAATCATCTGCTTGGTATTCAAATTTTCTAGATAAGTAGTTCATTATTAAGCTTGTAGTTTCTGATATAGGACTGTACAATATGCCAAAACCTATTAAAGCAGCATGAAAACTAGGTACGGTTACACCAATTGCTAAAGAAATACTAGGTGTATTTATAAAAATTGATAAAATGTACAATGTTAAACCAGTAAGTAAAATTGAAGCAGTTAAATTAAATAAAATATGCTTGCGTTTGTAATGCCCAACCTCATGCGCTAAAACGGCAATTATCTCCTCTTCGTCTAAATCTTTAACAAGCGTGTCATACAACGTAACTCTTTTTTGTTTTCCAAAACCAGAGAAATATGCGTTAGCTTTGGTAGATCTTTTAGAACCATCTATTATAAAAATATTTTGGAGTTCAAAACCAACTTTTTGAGCGTATTCTTCAATTTTAGTTTTAAGACTACCATTTTCTAAAGGCGTTTGTTTGTTAAAAAGGGGTACAATTAACTTGCTGTAAAACATATTCATGAAAATTGAAATAATAGAAATTGCCACCCAAGCATATATCCAAAAATTTGTGCCAGCCCAGTTGTAAAACCAAATAACTAATGCTAAAAGAGCACCGCCAATAATGGCAGTTAAAAACCAACTCTTAATTAGGTCTAAAAAAAATAACTTTTTAGTAGTTTTATTAAACCCAAATTTTTCTTCTATTACAAAGGTGCTGTAGTAAGATAAGGGTACGTTTAAAATACTGTTGCCTATCATTATAATACCAAAAAAAATAATAGCAACTAAAATAGGATTGTCTGTTATGCTACGCGCAAAATTATCTACCCAAGCAAACCCTCCAAAAATTAAAAACGACAGTGTTAGTAGTACTGAAAAACTACCAGAAAATACACCAAATCTATAGTTTGCAGTTTTGTAACGCTGAGATTTAATGTACTCTTCTTCATTAAAAATGCCGTTTAGCTCCTGTGGTATAGCTTCTTTAAATTTTTTAGCGTTTAAATAATCTACAGCAGCATCTATTACAAATTGCAGTATAATAATGCTTAGTATTACATAAAAAAGAATACTCATAAATATAGTTATTGGTGGTGGTTTGGTTTTGTAAAAATAGTAAATACTAACTTCTTTGTCGTTTTGCTTCAAAAATAACTACAGCAGCAGCTACAGAAACGTTCATAGAGTCTATTTGGCCTTCCATAGGAATTATAATATTTTGGTTAGAGTTGCTTAACCACTCTTTAGATAAACCTGTTGCCTCTGTACCCACTACAATGGCAGATCCGCTGGTATAATCTACAGTTGTATATATTTTTGAAGCGGTTAGCGCAGCACAATACGTAGCAATATTATGTTCTTTTAAGTACGCTATAATTTCAGACGTTGTACCCGTTGCAATTTTAGTAGTAAAAACGCAACCTACGCTAGAACGTATAATATTAGGATTATAAAGGTCTGTCTTAGGATTGGCAATAATAACAGCATCTAAATTTGCAGCATCTGCTGTACGCAATAACGCACCAATATTACCTGGTTTTTCTGGAGCTTCTGCTATTAAAATTAGAGGTTTTTTTGAGCTTAGTAGTAAGTTGTTTATAGTATGATTTTTACTTTTTACAAGTGCTACTACACCTTCTGTAGTAGCTCTGTATGCTATTTTTTGGTACACATCTAAGTTAACCTCTATAACATTTGTAGTGCTATTATTTTTAATTAAGTCTGTAATAGCCTGCTCAGAAATTAAATCTTTACAAAAAAACAAGGTTTCAATACTATAGTTTCCTTTTAAAGCAAGTTGTAACTCTCTGGCACCTTCTAGCACAAAAAGATTACTTTTTTTACGCTCTCTAGACTTGTCTTTTAGTACTAAAGTTTTTTTAATTAGCGGATTTTGTAAGCTTGTTATTTGTTTAAATGTATTCATTACAACAAAAGTAATGTAATATTGTAAATTATAGATTAGCATTACGACGAATTGTAAATTATAACTAATAAATTAAATTTTTTAAAAAATGAAGTATTTAGCATTGGCCTTATTTTCTGTTTTAATTGTTTCTTGCAAACAAGAAAAAAAACAAACTACAACAGAAAAAGCTGAGACAAAGGAAATATTAGAAGTAAAAATTAACGCTTACCCTAATGAGTTGCAACAAGTTTTTGATGCTCACGGAGGTATAAATGCTTGGAAAAATATGAAAAGTTTGGTTTTTGACATTCCTAAACCAGATGCTAGAGAAACACATACTATAAACTTACACACAAGAGAAGATAAAATAGTTACCCCAAAACATACTATTGGGCATAACGGCTCTAAAACTTGGTTGTTAGATACTGAAGGAGAATTTAAAGGCGATGCTGTTTTTTACCATAACCTTATGTTTTACTTTTATGCAATGCCTTTTGTTTTAGGTGATGATGGTATTGTTTACGGTGAAACAGAACCTGTAGTTTATGAGGGAAAAAGTTATCCTGGAGTAAAAATTAGTTACAACCCTGGCGTAGGAGCATCTTATAAAGATTTATACTTTATACATTTTGATCCGGATACAAAGCAAATGGCTTGGTTAGGTTATAGCGTTAGTTACAGAAGCGGAGAAGTTAGTAATAAGTACAGTTGGATACATTATAATGATTGGGCTACTGTAAATGGTTTATTGTTACCAAAGTCTATTACGTGGCACAATGTAAAAGAAGGTGTTATTAAAGATGCAAGAAATACAGTTACATTTGAAAATATTGAGGTTAGTAAAGAGGCAAAGCCATCATCATTTTTTGCTAAGCCAGAAGCTGCAGTTTTTGTAGAGGGTAAAATACAGGAATAAGTTACTGTAACGCACAAAATAAAAAAGCCTCCAAAACAATATGTTTTGGAGGCTTTTATTTTTAAGTAGACAAAAGTATTACTCTCCTCTATTATATTTACCCATATATCTTTTATACAATTCTGTTTGGTGTGTTTCTAAAGACACATCTCTACCGTCTATAAAAGCTTTTTGTAGTTTATTAGTACGCATTTCTAAGGCATCTCCTTCAGAAATAAATAAAGTAGCACTTTTGCCAACAGCCAACGTACCGTGTGTATCATCAATTCCTAAAATTTTAGCTGTATTACTAGTAATTAATTGCAAAGCAGCTTCTTTTTCCATACCGTAAGCTACAGCTTGACCAGCGTAAAAAGGTAAGTTTCTGTTCTGGAAATTTGCTTCACCATTATTTTGTATACCAACCAGCAATCCGCCTTCTGTTAATAGCTTAGCCATTTTATATGGTAAGTCATAATCATCATCATTATTACTTGGTAAATTATGCATTGCTCTTACTAAAACAGGAATATTGTGTTTTTTTAGAAAGTCTGTAATTTTATAGGCATTATATCCGCCAACTAAAACAACATTTTTAATGTCATTTTCTTTTAAAGTTGTTACAGCGTCTATAATTTCTTTTTCACCATCTGCATACACATATAATTTTTGTTCTCCAGAAAAAAGTCCTTCCATAGCAGCAAACTCTTGATGAAAAGGTTTGGCTGTGGTTTCATTATAAGCTTTAGCGTTTACAATAAAATCTACCACATTAGAAATGTCTTTTTTGTAATTTTTATTTGGTTGTAAACCTCTTGGTTCACCTAGCCACCAACGGCCTCTTCTGTATGAGTTTGGCCAGTGTAAATGTATACCGTCATCGGTTTTTACAGCAGCATCTTCCCAGTTCCAAGCATCTAATTGTACTACAGAAGATGTACCAGGTATAACACCACCTCTTGGAGCTATTTGTGCCATAAGTACACCATTAGGGCGCATACTTTCTATTACTTTAGATTCTGAGTTATAAGCAATTAAACTTCTTACGTGTGGTATCATTCCACCAATTTCTGCTTGGTCATCACTAGCTCTTACAGCATCTACTTCTACCAAACCTAAAACTGTACATGCAGCAATAAAACCAGGGTATACATGTTTTCCTTTAGCATTAATAACCTTTCCTTTACGAGCAATTCTCATTTTAGCATCTCCTACAAAGGTAATTTTACCACCTTCAAACATAATAAGAGAGTTTTCTATAACTGTACCGTCACCTAAGTGGGCAACTGCACCCTCTATGGTAATGGCTTCTTTTTGTGGGCTAGCTGGTGTTTGTTGTGCAAACCCATTTGCGGTAAAGCAAAATACTAGCAGTATGTATATAATTTTTTTCATTTCTGTTATTTTATATGTTGTCTATTAGGTTTACCACTCAGCATCCATAGTATCACAGTGGAACTTAGGTTTTTGTTTCTTAATAGGCTTTTGTGTTGGTTTGCCACCTTCTTTTTCTTCAAGCATCATTGTAATAAGCTTGTTTCTTTCGTTTTTAATAGCAGTTCTTTGTTGTTTGTCTTTTTCTAAATCAAAATATACAACACCTTCTATTAATGTTTTTTCTGCTTTTGCATAAACAGATAGTGGATGGTTGTTCCAAAGCACTAAATCTGCATCTTTACCTTCTTTAATACTACCTACACGATTGTCTAGGTGTAATAATTTAGCAGGATTAATAGTTACCATTTTCCAAGCCTCAAGCTCTGTCATATCTCCGTATTTAACAGTTTTGGCAGCTTCTTGGTTTAACCTTCTAGACATTTCTGCATCATCACTGTTAATAGCAACAGTAACACCTTGACTTTGCATTATAGCTGCATTGTACGGTATAGCATCATTAACCTCATACTTGTAAGCCCACCAATCGCTAAATGTAGATGCTCCAACCCCGTGTTCTTTCATTTTATCTGCAACCTTGTAACCTTCTAAAATATGTGTAAAAGTGTTTACTTTAAAGTTGAACTTTTCTGCAACTTTCATTAACATATTAATTTCTGACTGTACGTAAGAGTGGCAACTAATAAAACGTTCTCCGTTAATTATTTCTGCAATTACTTCCATTTCTTCATCATAACGGTATGGCTCACCACTTTTTTTCTTTTCGTCATATTCCTTACCACGTTGAAAGTAATCTATAAACATTTGTTCTACACCCATTCTTGTTTGAGGAAAACGAGAACGACTGCCCCAGTTGCTTTGTTTTACATTTTCACCTAAAGCAAATTTTATAAATTTAGGAGAATTATCGTAAATCATTTCATCTGCACTTTCTCCCCACTTTAACTTTAATAAAGCAGAACGCCCTCCAATAGGGTTAGCAGAACCGTGTAATAATTGTATAGTTGTTACACCACCAGCAAGATTGCGGTAAATGTCTACATCTTCGTTATCTACTACATCTTCCATTTTTACTTCTGCAGAAGAATTTTGCCCGCCTTCATTAATACTTAAGCCTGCAATATGTGAGTGCTCATCTATAATACCAGCTGTTAAATGCTTACCAGTTGCATCTATAACTGTTGCTCCACCTGCACTTAAGTTGGTACCTATTTTTACAATTTTACCCTTTTTTACAAGTACATCTGTATTTTTTAAAATACCAGCATCTTCACTTGTCCAAACTGTAGCATTTTTAAACAATATGTTTTCTTGTTTTGGTTTGTTTGCGTAACCATAACCAACGTTAGGGTAGGTAACCGGCATTAAATCTGGTGTAGTAGTTTCTTTTTTCTTTTTCTCTTTTTTATCTACATCTCCTGTTTTTGTAGCAACAAAAGTAGATTCAGTTCCGTTTGGTAATACTAATTTACCGCTAATATTGTTAGAGTTAGGGGTAACAATACCCGTCATTCTATATCTTTTTTCTCCTTCATTTGTGGCAAAGGCAAGATCTATCCAATTCTCTTTATATGAGAATTTAGACTTAATAGTGGTAGAGTCTTGTTTTAAAGTAGCAGAAGGTTTATCTGTAGCCCCTTTAATTTCTAACTTATAAGTTGTGCCATCTACAGCTAAATTATAGGTTCCATTTATGTCTTTAACATCTTTATCTGTTATTACATTTTTTTGTCCTTGAACCCAGTTTTCGTAAAGTGTAGTGTTTTTGTCAAAAACATCACCAGAAGTAATTAAAAAGTTTGCGTAGCTGCCACTTTTAAGAGAACCTATTTGGTTAGATTTACCAAGTATTTGCGCAGGTACAGTTGTTAAAGCCTCTAGAGCTTTTGTTTTTGGTAAACCGTATGCAATAGCTTTTAATAATTTACTTTTAAAAGCAGCAGGAGATTTAAGGTCATACGTAGTAAACGTAAAAGGAACACTGTTATCTGCTAGTACTTTTGGGTTAGAAGGTGCTTGGTTCCAACGTCTCATATCTGCTAAAGAAACATTATCTGCTTGGTATGGGTTAGATACATCATAAGCATCTGGAAAGTTAATAGGTACAATGTAGGTGGCATTTGTAGCTTTAATATCTGCAATGCTCTCATACTCATTACCACCAGCTAAAATTACATATTGTATATTGTTTGCGTCTCCTATTTTATCTGCTCTTAAAGCGTGACCCTTATCACCAGCTTCAAAAATTTGAACCAAACCTTTATTTTTATTTAAAGCTTCTAAAGACAAATCTTTTGTGTCACTATTGCCATTTGCATACCAAGCAGCATCAGAATACATTTGCCTTAGTAAAGCCAAAGAACCCATTAATGAAGAAGGGTAAGATTGTTTTTTTATGGCGCTCCTATTTAAAGAAAAATATTGTGCAGATTTGTCATCTAAAATACGGTCGCTATTTGTACCATCATCATTTAAAGTAACAAGTATACCTGTACCACGAGCAATACCATCTTGTATATGAGAGTTTACAACACCAAAACCTGCTTTTTGGTATTCAGCAGCTTTTTTAGCATCAAACTTAAAAACAGATATAGCATTATTTTCTGGCATTATATGGTCATTCCAATAATAACCGTGTCTTGTAGCTTCATACTGTGTAGATCTACCGCCAGATGCTTTAGGCTTTTTTACACCAAAGTCTGAGTAAATATCTATAAACGAAGGGTAAATAGATTTTCCTTTTAGGTTTACAGTTACTGTATTTTTAGGTACAGTAACACTTTTACCTACTTGTACTACTTTTCCGTTTTTAATAAGTAGAGTTCCGTTTTCTACAACTTGTGTAGGAGTAACAAATATTTTAGCATTTGTAAAGGCGGTGTAATTGTTGTTTTTAGATTTTACACCAGTGTTTGTAGGGAAATAATCCTGTGCAAACACGGTAGCACTTGCCAAAAATAGGGCAAGCGATAGGAGTCGTATTCTCATATCGGTTTCTTTTTGAGTTGATTAGTAAATTAGTCTGTCTAAAGATATGTAAACAGGCATTTGAAAATCGTAATAAAATGTTAAAATTACTGTGCGTACGTATGTAAATGTACCGCTATACTATAGATCTTAATATTTTATAATGGGTGTTTTTGATGGTAGGCAACCAATAATGTTACAATTCTGCTGTAGCTTTTCATACCATCTGTTTGGTTGTTTGCTTTTAAAAAAGTGCTGTAAACAGATTTTAAAACAGGCTCCATAGGGTTTTCATAATTACCCCAAAAAGTACTTAATTCTTGGTAGTTTTTTTTAACTCCAACATTTAAATTACTATAAAGTTGATTAAATAATTCTGGATTATTGTATCTAATATCACTTAAACAATAGCTTAATGCGTATGAGTAGGCAGCATATTTAAAGTAAATATCTGTATTGTTAGCAGTTACCAAATACCCAATAAAATTGGTTTCATTTTCTGCAGAATATCCAATTTGGTGTCCGGCTTCATGACCTGCAATTACAGGATACCTGTACAGAGGTATTTTGCCATTTACCTGAGCTTCATTAGTAAAAGGGTTAAGGTAGCCACCGTAGCCTGCATAGCTTAAACCTGTACTATATAAAGAGGTTTTTAAGCTAGGTGTTTGATAATTTAAAAATGGGTATTTTTTTTGTAATTCCGTGTACCCTACGGTTGTTAAATCATAAATCTCTGATTTGTTATAGGGCATAACAACAGCTTTAGTACTGTCTTCTGTAATAGTTTTATGTATGGTATTTGTTTTTTCTATTAACCTAGAAACAAAAGATTCTAATTCTGCTAAAGAATGATTCTCTTTAATTTGTAATGTTTTGTATAGTGGTTCTCTGTAGTAATTTAACCCCCAACAAAAATGAAAAGTAAAATAAGCAATAGATAAAACTACCAGAATATTTCTTAAAAAAATGAGAGGTTTTTGCTTTATATATTTTCTTTTTTTAATAACGTATTTAAGAGCAAATATAATTAATGCAGCGTATAAAATATCGCCAACAGAAAATGGTATCCAACCTAATAAATACCTAAAAAACTTAGAAGTGTATTGGTACAAACCATTACTGTAATATTTTTCAATAAATGCAGGATAGTTGGCCAACCATTTTACCAATACTATTTGTATAGGCAACAAAAGAGCAATACCATTTTTTAATTTTGACTTCATTACATCAAAAATAAACAATACAAGACATAAAATCGTTTTCTATTATGTAATTTTGAGGCCTAGAAAATAAAAAGAAATGAGTAAAGATATAAGAGAGTTAGAACCAAAAGCAGTTTGGAACAAATTTGCAGACTTAAATGCAGTGCCAAGACCTTCTAAAAAAGAAGAACGTGTTATACAGTTTATGTTAGATTTTGGCGCTTCTTTACAATTAGAAACTTTAAAAGATGAGGTTGGTAATGTTATTATTAGAAAGCCAGCAACACCAGGTTTAGAAAATAAAAAAATGGTTACGTTGCAGTCTCATTTAGATATGGTACACCAAAAAAATAACGATACTATTTTTGATTTTGATACTCAAGGCATACAAATGTACATAGATGGTGACTGGGTTAGAGCTCAAGGAACTACGTTAGGAGCAGATAACGGTATGGGTGTTGCTACAATAATGGCTTTGTTAGAAAGCACAGATATACCACACCCTGCTTTAGAAGCTTTATTTACTATTGATGAAGAAACAGGAATGACTGGTGCTATGGGGTTAAAAGGTGGCGTTTTGCAAGGCGATATCCTTTTAAATTTAGACACAGAAGAAGATGATGAGATTGATATAGGTTGTGCAGGAGGTGTAGATATTACTGCAAGAAGAATTTATGAATTAGAGCCTGTGCAGGCAAACTTTACAGGATATAAAGTAACTGTTAAAGGATTAAATGGTGGTCATAGTGGTATGGATATACACCGTGGTTTGGGCAATGCTAATAAAATAATGAATAGGCTGCTTTATAACATAAGCTTACATACTGATTTGGCCATTTCTGAGATTGATGGTGGTAGTTTGCGTAATGCAATACCAAGAGAAAGCAATGCTATTGTTGCTGTAAAAGTTACAGATGAGTTTTTGGCTAATTTTGAAAAGTTGGTAAATACTATTAAATCTGAATTGAAAGTTACGGAGCCAAATTTAATTATCTCTTTAACAGAGGTTGCCTTGCCAGAAAATGTTATGGAAAAAGAGGCTCAACAAAAAATGTTACGTGGTATTTACACAGCACATAACGGTGTGTATGCAATGAGTGCTAGTATGGCAGATTTGGTAGAGACATCTAACAACATAGCAAGAGTTATAGTTAAAGACGGAGCAATAAAAATAGGATGCCTAACTAGGTCTTCTGTAAACTCTGGAAAAATGGATTTAGCTAACGCATTAAAGTCTGCTTTTGAATTAGCAGATTTTAAGGTAGACTTTAGTGGTGAATATCCAGGATGGAATCCTAATCCAGATTCGGCTATTTTAAAAGTGTTAAGTGCACAGTATAAAACCGTTTTTGGTACAGATGCAAAGGTAGTGGCTTGCCATGCTGGTTTAGAGTGTGGTATTTTAGGTCAGAATTACCCAGATATGGATATGATTAGTTTTGGGCCAACTATAAAAGGAGCTCACTCACCAGATGAACGTGTTAGTATTTCTTCTGTACAAAAGTTTTGGAAATTTACTTTAGAAGTGCTAAAAAATAGTCCGGCTTAAAGCATTATATAACTTTATAAAAAAATCCCCATTTGAAAACATCAAATGGGGATTTTTAGTATTAAGGTTTTATTTAAAAAGTAGGATTCTTTTCTATTAATTCTGTTCGTACTAATTTTCCAGATTCCGTTACTTGATCTAAGCTCCAATTACCATTGCCACTAGCTCCAGGAGTTAATGCCGCAGATTTTTCGTTTTTATCTGCTATAGACCAATTACACCATGATATTTTGTTATCATCTAAAAATTTCCACCAAGCTTTACTCTCTACAGTGTCTACATACCCATCACCAGTATATTCTGTTGTGCCATATTCTGTAACAAAAATAGCCAAGTTGTTGTCTATGGCTTGTTTGGCAATATCTCTTAAATATTGCTTGTGACTAGCTGCATAGTAATGAAGAGTATACGCTACGTTGGCATCATTAATTTCATTGCCAATTACTTCATCAACACGTTGAGACCATACTCTAGTACCACAAACTACAATATTGTCTGGGTCATACTTTCTAATTTCTTTAATAACAGCTTCATGGTATGGCTTAAGTGTGTTGTTCCATGAAACACCATCTAAAGGTTCGTTGTAAATTTCGTAGATAATGTTAGGCTTGTCTCCGTATTTTTGGGCAACTTCTGCAAAAAAACTTTTTGCTTCACTTAGGTGATTTTCTGCGTGGTGACTGTGCCAATCTACAATAACATAAATACCTTGTTCTATAGCGGCATCTATAACTGTAAATATTTTAGCTTTTTCTCTTTCTGGGTTGCTTAGGTAACCATCATTATCTTCTACAGCCATAGCTGCTCTTACAATGGTAACGTTCCAATCCTCTTTTAGCCATGATACGGTGCCTGTTGTGTAGTATTGTGGCATCCATTGGCTCCAAAATAAAGACATACCACGTAATTGTATTGCGTTGTCATTTTTGTCTACAATTTTACTTCCTTTAATGCGTAGTTGTCCGTACGCATCTACAACAGTTTTTGCAGTGTTGTTACTGTTGTTTTCATCTTCATTGGTGTTTTCTTCTTCTTTAGTTTCTTCGTTATTATCATTAATTGCATCTATTAGGTCGTTAGATGAATTGTCACAAGATAAAAAAGATAAAAAAAATACGAGTAATACTGTTTTTAATGCAAATGTTTTCATAGCGTTTTTTATTATTAAAGGTTTACTTGGGGAGAATTATTTGTAGTAAATGTATTACAAATAAAAAAGACTGCCAAAAGCAGTCTTTTAATTTATTGAAACTTTTTTGTTAAGAAACGTGTAGTTTATTGAATACCAGTGATTTCTACATCAAAAATTAAATCGGCGTTTGGAGGTATTGGTCCGCCTCCTTGTTCTCCGTAACCTAAGTGAGGTGGAATAAACAAACGAACTTTATCGCCAACTCTCATACGTAATAGCCCTTCTTTAAAACCAGCAGTTAATCTAGACTCTGGACTGTATTCCATTGGGTATGGGCTTAAATCGTTACCGTGCATTTTGTAAATAATATCATATTTTCCAAACTCTTTAGCAACGTCTTCCATTGTGGTATCAAACAAAGTGCCATTGCTTAACCAACCAGCATAGTTTACCAAAGCTTTTTGTCCAATTTTTGGTTTTTTACCAGTACCTTCTTTTAAAACAAGCACTTTTAAGCCAGAAGGTAAAGTTTCTGCTTTTTTAATTTGCTCGGCAGTTTCTGCAGCAAAAGCAGCTTCTGTTTTTTTAGCTTCTTCAGCTAAAGCAAGTTGTCTTTTTTCTTCTTCTTTTTCTTCTTCAAAGTAAGCTGTCATTACTTTAATTGCATCAAACTTTTTAGCCTCTTTACCTTTTTTTACTATTTCTATGGTAGAGATAACAACATCTTCTAAAGGTCTGTTTTTTGCAGCTACTTTTACATTTGCAATAGAGTCTACAACTTCTAAACCTTTAACAACTTCACCAAAAACAGAATGACATCCAACTCTAGGATTATCACAATTTTTTAAATTACCAAACTCATCTAAACCATCTAAGAAAGGAGTAGGAGCGTGAGTAATAAAAAACTGGCTGCCATTAGTTTTGGGCCCAGAGTTAGCCATAGATATAATACCTTTTTTTGTGTGACGAAGAGAATCGTTAAACTCGTCTTTAAATTTATAACCAGGGTTACCCATACCTGTTCCTGTTGGATCTCCACCCTGAATCATAAAATCTTTCATTACTCTATGAAAAATAATACCATCGTAGTATTTTTTACCTTTGTATTCTTCACTAACAAACGGACTTTTACCTTCTGCTAAAGAAACAAAATTAGCAACAGTAACTGGAGCTAAATTGTACTCTAACTTTACTAGCATATCTCCTTTATTGGTTTTTATATCTGCATACAACCCATCTTCTAAGTCTGCATATTGTCCAGATTTACAGCCTACCATTGCAGATACAGCTATTAATAAGATTAAAAAACTTTTTTTCATTTTTACTTTTTTAGTTGATTTTTAATTTAGAATACTATCTTTTTCTACTTTTAATATAGATACTACTGCTTTTAAAGGTATGTTGGTTCCTATTTTATTATCGTCTCCGTGGTAGCCGTAGCCTAAAGAAGAAGGAAATAAAAAGGTAGCAGTCTCATTTTCTTTTAAGAGTTTTACACTTGTACGTAGGCCTAAAAATAGTTCTTGCTTGTCTACTTTATATTGTATGGTCCCAATTTCATTAAAACCATAAATAGTATCATTATTAAGGTCTAATAAACTATAACGCATAGTAACCAAATCATCTGGTTTTATGGTTTGTGTTTGTTCTTGGTTTTTTTTATTGTAAAAATACCAAGCTCCATTTGTACCACTTATGTAGTTGTGGGCAGTATCTTTTTTTATTATTCGTTGTATAATTGCTTCTTCTTCTGCAAGTAGTAATTTATTTCGTTTTATAGATTGTTTTATGTAACTACCTGTTTTTACTTCTATAGGTCTTCTTGGTTCTGGACCATCACAACTTATAAAGCAAAGTATTAGTGCTAAGTATATAACTTTTTTCATCCTTTTAATTGATCTTTATAACTGTCTAACAAAGCAACAAATTTTGCTGTGGTTTCTTCTAAAGAAACATTGCTTTTACCACCAGCAGCATTGTCGTGCCCGCCACCTTCAAAATGCGCTCTTGCAAATTCGTTTACAGAAAAATTGCCTTGAGATCTAAATGATATTTTTATAATTCCTTCATCTTTATTTTCAATAAAAATAACAGCAAAAATAATATTGTCTAAAGTAAGTCCGTAATTAACTATACCCTCTGTATCTCCTTTTTTAAATTCATTTTCATCTAACTCTTCTTGGCTAAGTGTAATGTATGCAGTATGGTAATCTTCTAGTATAACCATATTTTTTAGGGCACAACCTAAAATATGTAATCTACTAGGAGAATTGGTGTCAAACACCTTATTGTGTATAGCCATATTTTCTGCTCCTCTATCAATTAAATCTGCAACTACGCGGTGTGTTCTGCTTGTTGTAGATGAGTATTTAAAAGATCCAGTATCTGTCATTATACCAGTATACAAGCAGTTTGCTATTTTACTTGTAATTTTGCTAGTGTCTTGTTCAATGGCTTCAATAAAATTATATACCATTTCACAAGTAGAACTCATATGCACATCAGAATATGTAACTTTTGCGTAGTCTGATGGTGCTTGGTGATGATCTATCATAATAAAGGTACCTTCTGCAGCTTCTAAGGTTTCTTGCATAAAACCAACCCTAGATAAATGATTAAAATCTAGTGTAAAAATTATACTAGCTTCTGTAATATATTTTTCAGCTACTTCTTTGTCATTTTCAAAAATGATAATTTCTTCTTGTCCTGGCATCCATTTTAAAAACTTAGGAAAGTCATTAGGAGCTATTACAACTGCTTGTTGTCCTTTGTTTTTAAGGTAATGCATTAGTCCTAAGGTAGAACCTATGGCGTCACCATCTGGATTTTTGTGTGGTATTATAACTATTTTGTGTGGTGAGCTAAGTAAGGACTTCACCGTTTTACTATCTTCTTTATTCATATGCACCAAAGATAGTGTTTTTAGTAAATGCTCAAAATACCGGTAGCTTTTTATAACTGCCAATCTTATGTTTTGGTTAATACCTTATGTAATGCTTTAGTATGTGAAAAAATAGTCTTAAAATTGTTACTTAAACTATAATTTTAATATTTTGAAGAAAACTATTTTTGTACTTGGTTTATTGGTTGCTTTTAGCGCATGTAAAACAGTAAAACCTGTAGAAACTACTGTAACTACAGAAACTAAGCCAGATTTTACCATTGCTTTTGGATCTTGTAACAAACATGATGAGGTAAACCCTTTGTGGGATGATGTTTTAGCAGCCAATCCTAATTTGTGGATTTGGGGAGGAGATAATATTTATGCAGATACAGATAATATGCAGCAGTTAAGAGCTATATATGCAGCTCAAGACAATGTGCCTGGTTACAAAAAGTTAAAAGAAACTGTACCAGTAATTGGTACTTGGGATGATCATGATTATGGTTTAAATGACGGTGGAGTAGAGTTTAAGGCTAAAAAAGAAAGTGAACAAGAGTTTTTAGACTTTATGGATGTTGCTAAAGATAGTCCGCGTAGACAAAGAGAAGGTGTTTATGCAGTACATAATTACAACTTGCCAAAAGCAAAAGTAAAGGTATTAGTTTTAGATACGCGCTATTTTAGAACAGCACTAACACCAGCTACAGACAACAAAAGGCGTGTGCAACCAAATGTTTACGGAGAAGGAACTATTTTAGGAGAAGAGCAATGGAAATGGTTAACAGAAGAGCTAAATAATTCTGAAGCAGATTTTAATATTTTAATTAGTAGTGTACAATATTTATCTAACAAGCACGGTTTTGAAGGATGGGGAAATTTTCCGCATGAGGTAGACAAGCTTAAAAAACTTTTAGTAAAAACTAAGGCTAAAGGAGCAATGATATTATCTGGAGACCGACATATATCTGAGTTTTCTGTAGACACAGTAAAAGATTTAAATTATCCGCTGGTAGATTTTACAAGTAGTGGGTTAACACATACTTACACTGGTTTTTCTGGAGAAGAAAATCCATACAGGGTAGGAGAAGTAGTTTATGTTAAGAGTTTTGGTTTGTTAAATTTTGATTTTGACACTAAAACAGTAAACTTTAAAATGATAGGTGATAATGGTAAGGTGCTAGGAGAATTAAAACAAACCTACTAAGCAGCTTAATATCATTAACCTAACAATCTAGTAACAGTTGCTTTACAAGCTTTTAAACTAATTTGTTGCGTGTTATATTAAAAGCATTATTTTTGCAAAAAATTTAAAAGACGATGATTACAAACAGAACTTTTACAATGATTAAGCCAGACGGTGTAGAAAATGGTCACATTGGTGGTATTTTAGAAAAAATTACATCTGCAGGTTTTAAAATTGTAGCTATGAAATATACGCAGTTAAGCAAAAGAGATGCAGAAGCATTTTATGCTGTACATAGCGAGCGTCCGTTTTTTGGAGAGTTAGTAGAATTTATGACAAGAGGTCCTATTGTTGCTGCTATCTTAGAAAAAGATAACGCTGTTGAAGATTTTAGAGCTCTTATTGGTGCAACTAACCCAGCAGAAGCTGCAGAAGGTACTATTCGTAAATTATATGCAACTTCTATAGGAGAAAATGCAGTTCACGGATCTGATAGTGATGAGAATGCTGCTATTGAAGGAGCTTTCCATTTTTCTGGAAGAGAAATTTTCTAGATATATACCAAAACATAAAAAAAACCATCAAGTTTTTGCTTGATGGTTTTTTTATGTTTTAAAATGAAAAGTATTTAACGTAGTACTAATTTTTTTACCACTTCTTTTCCTAAATCTTCATTTATCATTTTAATAATTTTTGAATTGCCGTGACTTAATTCTTCTCTTAATACAGAAGAACTTAGAGATACGTACAAAGTGCCATTACGTAATTCTACAGCAGTAGTATAATTATTTACACCAGGTCCCATAAGGTTTTTCCAAGCAGCACGTGTATCTACACCGTCTATACCACGGTCTAATCTATTTTCTTTTATAAAATCTTGTAAAAGATCTCCTAATTGCAGATTTTCTTTTTTGCGTTTTGCCATTATTGCTCTATTTGTATAGGTTGGTAGCGTTTGTAAACGTATGTAATTTGCTCTGTATCCTTAACTGTAAAAGAGTTTTTGGTAAGGCTTAATAACTCTTCTTCTCTTTCTGTAAGGTTATTGCTGTATGTTATGGTAAAGGTACTTTGTTTTTGTGTAATAGTAACTTTATCTACATCTTTATTTGTGGTAAAAGTGCCTCCAATTTTTGGCTGTACTTTTGTTCTAAATCCTTTTTGGTTATTAATTTCAAAAAAATCTATAATAGGGCTTGCTTTATACTCTTTGCTGCTGCCATCAGCAAAAAAAACTTGAGTAATTTCCCAGTAGCCATTAAGCAAGTGTATATCTTCTTTTTTTACAGTAGATGAGTTGCTACAGGCTATAAATAGTATTGTTAAACATATAATTGCTAGCTTTTTCATTGTTAAAGTTTCTTGTTTAAAGGATGTACAGTGACTTGGAAAATGCAAATTTAAGTATAAAATAACGGCAACTTTTAATGTTATTTTGTTTTATGAATATAAAATATAAACTGTAAGTATAACTAGTTATATTTTAAATATTTTGTAACTCTGGTGTATATTTTTTACCACATTTTCAGTTCGGTCTGCGTGCGTATCACTAATAAAAATTTGTCCAAAATTATCGTCATCTACTAAAGATACAATTTGTGCTACGCGGTTTTCATCTAACTTGTCAAAAATATCGTCTAACAATAGAATAGGAGTTGTTTTTGCTTGCGCTTTAATAAAGTTAAATTGAGCCAGTTTTAAGGCTATTAAAAAGGATTTTTGCTGCCCTTGGCTACCAAATTTCTTTACAGGGTAATTGTTAATTTCAAAAGACAAATCATCTTTATGAGTACCAACTGTAGTGTATTGCACAGCCCTATCTTTTTCTAAACTTTCATTAAATAATTGCAGTAAATCTTTGTCTAGTAGCTTGCTATTGTATGTAATTGTTACATCTTCTTTTCCGCCAGATATTGCAGCATATTGTTCTTTAAAAATAGGAATAAATTCATTTAAAAATGCAACACGTTCTTTGTGTATAATTGTACCATATTCTTGTAATTGCTCATTATAAACACTTAGTGTAGTTTTGTCAAAAGTATGGTTTACAGCAAAGTATTTTAAAAGAGAATTACGTTGTAAAAGTATTTTATTATATTTTAAAAGAGCAGTTAAATATTCTTTATTAGATTGAGATATTACACCGTCTATAAACTTACGTCTTGTGTCACTACCTTCTAAAATAAGGTCGCGGTCTGCCGGAGAAATAATTACCAACGGTAAAAAACCAATATGGTCAGAAAACTTATCATATGCCTTACCATTTTTTTTAATAACCTTTTTAGCACCTTTTTTTAAACTGCAAATAATTTTTTCTTCCCTATCGTTTTTAAAAAACAATCCATCAACAACAAAAAAATCTTCACCGTGTTTTATATTTTGTGACGCAATAGGATTAAAGTAACTTTTGCCAAAAGATAAATGGTAAATAGCATCTAAAATATTTGTTTTTCCTACGCCATTACTGCCAACAAAGCAGTTTATTTTAGCGTCAAAATCAAATTCTTTAGAGTCAAAATTTTTATAATTTACAAGCGATAATTTCTTTAAAAGCATTCTGTTTTTGGCAAGTTTTATTTTAAAAATATAAGAGAAGTCGCAAATTATTGAAAAATAACGAATAAATAAGGTTTTAGATTTCAATAAAAACTTTATTTTTGCGCGATTAATAAAATTAACTATGGCTACATATAAAAAGCGAGGATACAAACCAAAGACTAAAGAAGAAGAAGTAGAAATACAAGAACAAGATAGTACAACTGCAGAGGTTTTTAATACTTTAGATGAAAGTGCGTCCAAATCTGAGGAGTGGGTTGCAAAAAATCAAAAAGCAATTTTAGGCGTTATAGGTGTTATTGCTGTTGGAGTTTTAGCTTATTTAGCTTATGTTAATTTTGTTCAAAATCCTAAAATTAACGATGCTAATAACGAAATGTACTACCCACAACAGTATTTAGACCAAGCGTTAAATGATGCATCTGCGAATAAAGATTCTTTATTAACTTTAGCCTTAAACGGGTCTGAAGGTAAATACGGATTTTTAGATATTATAAAAAATTACGGTGGTACACCAACTGCTAACCTAGCAAATTACTCTGCTGGTATGGCTTACTTAAATTTAAAAAACTACCAAGAGGCTATTAATCATTTAGAAGATTTTAGTACTAGTAATGTTACTTTAGGAGCTTTAGCTAAAGGTGGTATAGGTGATGCTTTTATGCAGTTAAACCAAACTGAAGATGCTTTAGAGTATTATGAAAAAGCAGTTGCTCAGGGAGATAACGATTTTACAACTCCAAGATATTTATACAAAGCTGGTGTTGCAGCATTAGAGTTAGGTGAAAAAGATAAGGCATTAAAGTACTTTGAGAGAGTGAAAAATGAATTTTCTACTTCTTTAGAGGCTTCAACAATTGATGCATTTATAGGAAAAGCTAAATAATATAGATATGGCTACGGCTAATAAAAATTTATCAGTATACGATAAAACTTCAATCCCAAACGCGAAAGATTTTCGGTTTGGGATTGTTGTTTCAGAATGGAACACAGAAGTTACAGAAGGGCTATATAATGGAGCTATAGAAGCTCTTTTAGATTGCGGAGCTGTAAAAGAAAACATTGTAAGATGGGATGTTCCTGGGAGTTTTGAACTTACTTACGGTAGTAAAAAAATGATTGCAACTAAAAAAGTAGATGCAGTTATAGCTATTGGTAGTGTTATACAAGGAGAAACTAAACATTTTGATTTTGTATGTAGTGCAACAGCACAGGGTATAAAAGACCTAAATGTTTTAACAGATACACCTGTTATTTTTTGTGTACTTACAGACAATAACTTGCAACAAGCAATAGACCGTAGTGGAGGTAAACACGGTAATAAAGGAACAGAAGCTGCAATAGCAGCAATAAAAATGGCTGCTTTAGGAAACTAATACTGCCAAATACACTTATTAAATACTCTTAAAAAGTCTTTTAAATAAGATTTTTTAAGAGTATTTTTTTTATACATCTTTTTTGTTTTTATGTTAATTTGACTTGTTAACAAGTTTTGGCATAGTATCTGTGCTATTTTTTGTGTTTTTAAGTACCTTTGAAAATCTAGTTATTATGGGAAAATTTACAAGATTACGGAAAAATAAGTCGTACGACTATAAGCCTCGTTACTATGATGATAAAGGTGAGGGTAACCCGTATAAAATTCAGCATAAACTAGATAAATACCGTACAACTGTTGGCCCAAAACAAGGATTAAAAAGTAAGTTTGGAAACGCTTTTTCTGATCTGCGTAAAGAGGGAGACAGAAATATGAAAATACGAATGGCAATTATAATAGCTGTTTTGGTTTTCGCTTTTTTATACATTATAGACTTTGATCTTTCAATATTCTCCATAAAATAATGGCAGATATCATAAAACTTTTACCGGACCACGTTGCAAACCAAATTGCAGCGGGTGAAGTTGTTCAGCGACCAGCTTCTGTAGTTAAAGAACTACTAGAAAATGCAATTGATGCAGGAGCAACTAGTATAAAATTAATAATTAAAGATGGTGGTAAATCTCTAATACAAGTTGTAGATAACGGTATTGGTATGAGTGCTACAGATGCAAGACTTAGTTTTGAGCGCCACGCAACATCTAAAATACAAAGCGCAGAAGATTTGTTTAATCTAAACACAAAAGGGTTTAGAGGAGAAGCTTTAGCTTCTATTGCAGCAATAGCACGTGTAGATTTGCAAACAAAAACTGCCAACGAAGAAATTGGAACTGCTATAGAAATTGAGGGTAGTGAAATTAAATCTCAAGAGGTAGTAGCTACGCCACAAGGAACTTCTTTGGCTGTTAAGCACTTATTTTTTAATATTCCTGCACGTAGAAATTTTTTAAAGTCAGACGCCGTAGAATTACGCCATATTACAGATGAGTTTCATAGAGTAGCTTTAGCTCACCCATCTATAGCATTTAATTACTACAATAATGGTAGTGAACTTTTTAACTTGCCAGAATCTAATTTTAGACAAAGAATAGTAAATATTTTTGGAAAAAAGTCTAATGAGAAATTGGTTCCTGTTAATGAGGATACACAAGTTGTAAAAGTTTCTGGTTTTATATGCAAGTCTGAGTTTGCTAAAAAGAGTAGAGGTGAACAATACTTTTTTGTAAATAACAGGTTTATAAAAAGTCATTATCTTCATTATGCAGTACTTGCTGCTTTTGAAGGCTTAATTAAACCTGGGACTCATCCTGGTTATTTTTTAAATTTAGAGGTAGATCCTTCATCAATAGATATAAATATACACCCAACTAAAACAGAGGTGAAGTTTGATGATGAACAAACGTTGTATGCTATTTTAAGGTCTACTATAAAACATAGTTTGGGGCAATTTAATGTTGCGCCTACTTTAGATTTTGATCATGATAGTAATTTGCAAACACCATACGAGTATAAAAATAAAAATGCTGTTTTACCAAAGGTAACCGTAGATTCAACTTTTAATCCGTTTGCAGAAGAAACCAAGCCAACAACCGCTAGAAATAGCCCTTCGGCGTCTTCAAGTTCTTTTTCATCTTACAAAAAGCCTAGTCCGCAAAGTTGGGAGAGTCTTTATGTAGAAACGCCCAATACAGAGGTAAAATCTACTGGTTTTGAAGGAGTAAGTTTTGAGTCTGAAGTAAGTGCAAAGTCTATTTTTGATGATACAGAAGATGATTTAGATACTTCTGCAATTACTTTTCAGTTAAAAAGAAAGTATATTGTAACTACCATAAAATCTGGTATGGTTGTTATAGACCAAGGAAGAGCCCACCAACGTGTGCTGTACGAGAAGTTTTTAAGAACAGTTACTTTAAATGAAGGTTTAAGTCAGCAGCTACTTTTTCCTATACAATTGTCATTTTCTTTAGCAGAAATTGATATTTTAAAAGATATAAAAGACAATTTAACTACTATGGGTTTTGTTTTTGGACAAATAAATGAAAATATAGTAGAAATAAATGGTATTCCGCCAATGGTTGCAGAAGCAGAGGTAGATACTATTTTTGATGAATTAATGGCAGATTGCCAACAAAATGTTGGTGCAGATGGTTTTTCACAAGCAGATATTTTAAGTAAAGCTTTGTGTAAATCTTTGGCTGTTAAAACAGGAGACGTTCTAGATAAATTATCTCAGGCTGCGCTGGTAAACGATTTGTTTGCTTGTACAGAGTCTATGGTTAGCCCGTTTAACAAACCAATTTATGTTACCATCACAGAAAACGATATTGATAAAAAATTTATGTAATGGGTAGACTTACAGATGTTATAAAACATTTAATAATAATAAATGTTATTTTCTTTTTAGCAACACAAACATTAGGAGACCAAATGTACCAATGGTTTTCTTTGTGGTTTCCAGAAAATGAAAATTTTCAGCTATGGCAGTTAGTATCACATATGTTTATGCACGGTGGTTTTATGCATATAGCATTTAATATGTATGCTTTATATGCTTTTGGTACACCTTTAGAGCAAATGTGGGGTAAAAACAAGTTCTTATTCTTTTACTTTTCTGCAGGTATTGGTGCGGCGTTAATACATACAGGTGTTAACTATTTTTACTTTAACCAAGGTTTAGATGCCATTGTAAACTCTGGTGTTTCTAAAGAGCAAGTAATGGGTATTGTTGCTGAAGGAAAATATATGCCAGATTGGTATAACGTAGCATCTAAAAGTACAATAGATAATTTTTTAAGCGCATATAACACGCCTGCTGTAGGTGCTTCTGGTGCTATTTATGGTATTTTAGTTGCTTTTGGTATGATGTTCCCTAATGCAGAATTAATGATGATATTTTTACCTATACCTATAAAAGCTAAGTACTTTATTCCTGTTTTAATTGGTATAGATTTGTTTTCAGGCTTAACAGGCTATTCTTTATTTGGCGGAGGTATTGCACATTTTGCACATATAGGTGGTGCTATATTTGGTTTTATAATGATGTGGTACTGGAAAAAAAATCAGTTTAATAACAATCGCTGGAATTAAAAATGAACGGAGATTTAAAATATCAATACGCAAGATTAAATATTGCTGAAAAATTAATAGCTATTAATGTTGTTATTTTTCTACTTAATTTAATATTGGTTAATCTTTTTAGATTGCCCAACATTGTAAACTGGTTTAATTTGCCAGAAAATATTGGTGATTTTATTCTGCAACCTTGGTCTATAGTAACTTATTCATTTTTTCATAGTGGTTTTGGTCATATTTTTTGGAATATGCTAATGCTATACTTTTTTGGAAGAACATTTTTAAATTTATTTGATGCTAAAAAGTTTTTAAATGTATACTTTTTAGGCGTAATAGTAGGCGGGTTTCTGTTTATGATAGGCTATAATACAATACCTGCTTTGCTAAATCAGAATGGAGTATTAATAGGTGCTTCTGCAGGTGTAACTGCAATTTTAATTTATGTATGTACTTATTTGCCAAACCAAACTGTACGTTTACTAATTATAGATTTAAAATTATGGCATTTAGGTGTTATTATTGTTGTTTTAGATTTGTTAAGGTTGTCTAATGGGCAAAATGTAGGAGGTATGCTGAGTCACTTAGGTGGTGCAGCATTAGGTTATTTTTACGCCAAGCAACTTATGAATGGCAAAGATATAGGAGCTGGTTTTGGTAGGTTTATGGATAGCATAGCAAATTTATTTAGGAAAGATAAAAAAGCGCCTATGAAAACGGTTTATAAAAGCGCAAAACCTAAGTCTACAACTATTGGCTCTACCACAGCTAACGTTGACCGTAAAAAAGCAGATAAACAGCGTAAAATTGATGCTATTTTAGATAAAATTAGCAAATCTGGATACGAGAGTTTATCTAAAGAAGAAAAAGATTTTTTATTTATAGCAGGTAAAGAGGACTAGTGAAAAAGCAATCTTTTTTTAACAGATTTGTGTTTGTTCTCAATTATTTGTTTGCATTACTGCTTTGTATCTCTTATTTAGCACCATATGTTTCGGTCAAAATTCTTCCATTTTTATCAGTTTTTAGTTTGTCATTGCCTTTGTTGGTCTTGGTAAATATTCTTTTTTGCTTGTATTGGCTATTGGCTAAAAATAAAAGAATTTTACTTTCTGCACTTGTACTTTTTTTAGGCTATTTTTTAGTAGATTCATTTATAAAATTTAATTTTTCTACAGAAAAGAATAATGAAACTAGTTTAACTGTAATGACTTACAATACTAGAGGATTTAATAAATATGAATGGTCTAGTGATAAGGCTTTGGGAGATAAAATTATTGACTTTGTACTGAAAGAAGACCCAGACATTATTTGTATACAAGAGTTTAGTAGGGTTCGCTACCACCAATTGAAGCACAGGTATAAATACAATTATGTTGCACCCGGATTTTATGTAAATAAAGTAAACCAAGCTATATATTCTAAATACCCAATACTAAACACAGGTGAGTTGCCATTTAAGCTTACAAACAACATTGCTAGTTTTGCAGATATAGCTTATAAGAACGATACAATAAGGGTTTATAATTTGCACTTAGAGTCTTTAAAGGTTGTGCCAGATATGGAGACAATTTCTAATGAAGAGTCTTCTAAATTATACGGTAGAATTACAAAGTCTTTTAAAAAGCAGCAAGACCAAGCCAAAATTGTACAAGAGCATATAAAGGGAAACCCATATAAAACTATTGTTTGCGGAGATTTTAATAACAATCAATACTCTAATGTGTACAGAACAATTAAGGGAGATTTATTAGATACTTTTAATGAAAAAGGATCTGCTTATGGCAGAACTTATAACTTTAAATATTACCCAGTTCGTATAGATTTTATTTTGGCGAGCAAAGAGTTTGAAGTTATCGCACATAAAAATTATGATAATAAATTATCAGACCATTTTCCTGTAATGGCTAGTTTTAATTTAAGAATTAATAAATAAGCAGTCTACAAAATCTGCAAGCATATGTAGTAATAATGCTATGCCAAAAATTCTTGTTTTCTTAAAAAATAATAAAGAAATATATATACCCATTGCCCAATAAGTATGTAATGGATGAAAGTTAATGCTGCATCTATTGGCTTCAAAAATAGGTGTGGCAAGTAAGTGGTCTAAATCTATTAAAATAGCAGCTAAAAGTATTATAATAGCCCTTAAGCGTTGCTCTTTGTAAAAGAAATAACCAATTACAATAGGCGCTATAAAATGTATACCATAATGTAAGCAGAATCTAAGCATTTTTAAATGCTATATTATGGTTTTGTAAATAGGTCAATGCATTTGTTCCTTCATTAAACAATAAATCTAATATGCTACAGTTTTCTATAAAACCATTACGATCATTAAATACCTGAAAATAATTTTCTTGCTTAAAGTCTATTTTATTTTTAGATGATATTAAAAAGCGCCCATCTATATAGTCTTTAGGTTCTTTTTCAAAAGTAGTAGTTTTCTCTTGTGGCATATCAATTTGCAAACAATCACAAATTAGAGCAGTGGTTTCTAAATTTAGATCTAGTAAAAAGTTATGTTTTTTTTCATAAAACGGAGCAATTTCGTCTTCATAAAACTCAAAAAAAGCAGATGTTCTGTAGGCTGTTTCTAAGGTTCTCCAATGTTGTCTTTGCCAAGCATAATCATTTTCTACCCTTACATCTTTGTATTTTTGCTTGCCTTTATCTTTGCCAACGTGTTTTATAGGTATGTTTAGCATATGTTTGCCTACATCTGCAGAAATATAAGACCTATTTCTAAAGGTTTGTTTTTGGTAATTATCATTTACTTCCCAACATACATTGTTGTTTGCTATAGCAACAAAATTTGCAATATTTAAAAAATATCCAGGATGAAGTAAAACAGACATTATATTTATATGTTAAAGCAATTAAAGGTGAGTACATAAGTAAATCTACATCTTCACCTTTGGTAATTTTTATTTAGTGTGTTGTTAACTGGTTTTCTTTTTCTTTTTTCTAAAATAGTCAAAAGCAAAATACGCTACTAATATTAGTAAAAAGTACTTTAAATAAGAAACTGGGTCTCCAGAGCCACCAACAGTGGTAAAAAAACGGTTCCAACGAGGTTTCCAGTTTGCAAAACCATCATTAATACCATCTATACTCATCCAAATAAATACCGGTTTACCTACAATATGGTTTTCTGGCACAAAGCCCCAGTATCTACTATCTTCAGATTGGTGTCTGTTATCACCCATCATCCAAAAATAATCTTGTTTAAAAGTATACTTATCTGCTACACTACCGTTTATAGTGATTTGGTTGCCAGCTTGTGCAAGAGTATTGCCTTCATACTCTGTTATTATTTTTTTGTAAAGCGGCAAGTTTTTAGCGTTCAAGTTAATTGTAGCACCAGCTTTAGGAATGTAAATAGGGCCTAAGTTATCTTCTGTTCCTGCTAAATTAGCATTTTGTGGAAATATTTTTGTTGATGGCTTTTTAAAGCTAAATTTAGTAACACTTTCTACAGCTGTTAATTTCTGAATCTTTTTAGCTTCTGCCTCAGTAAGGTTAAAAAGGTTCATATTTCTTACGTCTTCAGCTTTTAAATAGTTTTTTATTTTATCACTTGCAAAACTTCCTGTGTAATAGACATAAGCAGAATCTTGTTTAATTTCATCTAAACTTGTGCCTTTTTCCATTAGTTCTGGCACATTGTTTTTTTGTAAAACCTCTTTAGGTATGCGTATGGTATAGCCAGTAAAGTTTTTTCTGCCTAAAGCGTTAAGTACATTGTTGTCTAATGCATTTTTGGTAGTTACTACATGAAAAAACATCGGTTTAGCTCTATCTGGCAAAATTGTTTTTTCTCCGTTAATATGTACATAACCATCTACAACAGAGATAGTGTCGCCTGGTACGCCAACGCAACGTTTAACGTAGTTAGATTTTTTGTCTATTGGTTTTCTTACTCCCTTTTCTTTTACAAAAAATTGCCTTACTGTATCTGCTGGCCAGCTAAAAACAACAATATCATTTCTTTTTATCTTTTGAAAACCGGGTAATCTAAAATATGGTAATTGTGGTTTGTTTAAGTATGATTTTAATCCTACAATTGGTAATGTATCATGTACCATAGGAGCGGCAACTGTAGTCATAGGTGTGCGTGCCCCGTAATGAAACTTACTTACAAACAGAAAATCGCCAACTAAAAGCGTTTTTTCTAATGAAGATGTAGGGATTACGTATGGTTGTATAAAATAAGTGTGTACAAAAGTTGCAGCAACAATAGCAAACACAATAGAGCTTACCCATTCTCCCAATCCTGTAGTAGGGTGTAGGCTTCTGTCTTCTATGTATTTAACATCTAATGCGTAGTTTACGTAATAAATGTAAAACCCAAGTGTTAGTATCACCAACCAAGTATCTATTAAGCTATTTTTACCATAACTTCTTATGGTTTCAACCCATATAACAGGAAACATTAAAAGGTTAATTATAGGTATAAATAGAAGAATAACCCACCATTTTGGTCTTCTAATAATTTGCATTAAAACAATAGCATTGTATACTGGTACTGCAGCTTCCCAAGCTTTTCTGCCTGCTTTTACATATAATTTCCAAGTTCCTAAAAAGTGTATTACTTGTATAATTAGGATAAAAATGATCCACTGAGTTATATTCATTTTTTTATTTTATGGTTTAAAACCTATTGTTGTTTTAAAAGTTAATATTTAAAACTAAATTATTTTTTGCAAAACCGTAAACTTACGGTCGATTTTTAACTTTTAATTAAGCTCCAGAACATCTTTCATAGAAAAAACACCAGTTTTATCTACAATCCACTCAGCAGCTATAACAGCGCCAAGAGCAAAACCTTCTCTGTTGTGTGCAGTATGTGTAATATCTATACTATCTACTTTACTGTTGTAGCTTACAGTGTGTGTACCTGGTACTTCAGGTATTCTTTTTGCTACAATAGGTATATGATTTTCATCAGCGTTATTAAGTTGCCAGCCTTTGTATTTAGAGTGTTCTAATACGCCCTCAGCAAGTGTAATTGCCGTTCCGCTAGGGGCATCTAATTTTTTTGTGTGATGAATTTCTTCCATAGTAACATTGTACTGCTCTAAAGACTTCATCATTTTAGCTAAGTAGCTATTTAATTCAAAAAAGATATTAACGCCTAAGCTAAAGTTAGATGCATAAATAAAAGCACCTTGCTTTTGCTTGCATAACGTAACAGCTTCATCATACCTGTTTAACCAACCAGTAGTACCAGATATAATAGGAGTGTTATTGTTTATACATTTTTCAATATTGCCAAAAGCAGCATCTGGTAAGCTAAAGTCTATAGCAACATCTATATTAGAAAAGTCTATTTCTGTAGTGTCTGCATCAATTTTAGCAACAATAGTATGGTTTCTATTAATGGCTATTTGTTCTATCATTTTCCCCATTCTTCCGTAACCGAACAAAGCTATATTCATACTTAAAATTTTATTTGTAGAGCAAAACCATAATTAGGATCTGCTGTAATAGTGTTGTATTCTAAATAAGGTTTAATGTTAAAGCTAAGGTTGTCATCAACATTAAACTGTCTTAAATGTGCTTTTACATTGGCTTCAATAATATTTAAAGCATAAAGTCCAATTGTAATTAGTAGTGATAAATCTCTGTCTTCTTGGTAGCGTTCTTGTGCTCTTTGTAAATCATCATCATCTAACCTTGGGTTTCCTGGGTCAATTTCTTGCCCATTAAAGGCATAAAACTCATCATCCATAAAACCAGCTTTTCTTCTTTTAAAAGCATCCCTGGTTCTGTTGTATTGCTTGTTATTAAAACTGTATGCATATACACCAGTACCTATTGCAGCGTAGACCAAAGGAACTTTCCAAACGTCTCCGTTGTAAACTTGTCCTAAACCTGGTAATATGGCAGAATAAAAAGCTGCTTTACTTGGTTCTAAAGGGTCTATTCTTTGATTTTTAATTACAAAAGCTTCATCTACAAGTACACCTTTACCTTTTAAATCTTGCGCAATAGAATCTTTCTCTTGCTTAGGTTTTTCAAGATCTTGAGACCAACCTAAAGCAACAAAAAAACTAAAAAATAGTATAGTAGTTAGGTTTTTAAGCACCAGTAATTAATTTTTTTAATCGATCAAAATCCTCTGCAGAAGTAAACGAAATTGTAATTTTTCCTTTTCCTTTTTCTGTAGCAGTTACGGCTACTTTGGTGGCTAAATGTTTTTCTATTTTAGCAGAGCCTTCTTTTACAAAATCTGGAGATTTAGTAGTTTTTTTTGCAGTAGGTTTTGCAGACTTACCACCTTCTTGGTGTTCTTTTACAGCTTTTTCAGTTTCTCTTACAGATAAATTATTGGCTACAATTTTCTCGTACAAATCTATCTGATCAGATTTTTTCTCAACATTTATTAATGCTCTACCGTGGCCCATACTAACAAAACCATCTCTAATTCCGGTTTGTATAATAGGATCTAATTTTAAAAGACGTAAATAGTTTGTTATGGTAGATCTTTTTTTACCAACACGCTCACTCATTTTTTCTTGAGTAAGTTGTATTTCGTCTATTAATCTTTGGTAGGATAATGCTATTTCTATAGGATCTAAGTCTTGCCTTTGGATATTTTCTACCAAAGCCATTTCTAAGGATTCTTGGTCGTTAGCAATTCTTATGTATGCAGGTATTGTTTCTAAACCAAGTAGTTTAGAAGCTCTAAATCTACGTTCACCAGAAACAAGTTGGTACTTGTTAAATTCTAATTTACGTACAGTAATAGGCTGTATAACACCTAGTTCTTTTATAGATGTAGAAAGTTCTACTAAAGCTTCTTCATTAAAATGAGATCTTGGCTGAAAAGGGTTAACTTCTATTAAATCTAAATCTAATTCAATTATATTGCCAACAACCTTGTCTGCATTTTTATCATCAGCAGAATTAATATCATTTTCAGGATCTTTAAGTAAGGCAGATAAACCTCTACCAAGAGCCTGTTTTTTTGTTGCTTTCGCCATTATACTTTCTCCTTATTTTTTTTCATTATTTCGTTTGCCAAATTTAAGTAATTGGCAGCACCTTTACTACTGGCATCATACTTAATAATGCTTTCACCGTAACTAGGAGCTTCACTTAATCTAACATTTCTTTGTATAATAGTATCAAAAACCATTTCGGAGAAATGTTTTTTAACTTCTTCTACTACTTGGTTAGATAATCTTAATCTAGAGTCAAACATTGTAAGTAGTAAACCTTCAATATCTAATTCTGGATTATGAATTTTTTGCACACTTTTAATAGTATTTAACAATTTACCAAGTCCTTCTAATGCAAAATACTCACATTGTATTGGAATTACAACAGAGTCAGACGCTGTTAGTGCATTTAGCGTTAAAAGTCCTAAGGAAGGAGCACAATCTATAAGAATATAGTCGTACTTATCTTTAAGTTCACCAATTGCTTTGCGCATCATATACTCCCGTTGTTCCTTGTCTACTAATTCTATCTCAATTGCAACTAAGTCAATATGAGACGGAATTAAATCTACATTAGGAGATGTGGTAGGCATAATTGTTTCAGAAGCAGATTTGGTGTGCTCTAACAATTCATACGTACCAACTTCAACACTTTCAACATCTATACCTAAGCCAGAAGTTGCGTTTGCTTGGGGATCTGCATCTATTAGCAGTACTTTTTTCTCTAGTACGCCTAAAGAAGCTGCAAGATTAACAGAGGTGGTTGTTTTTCCAACTCCACCTTTTTGGTTAGCTATGGCTATTATTTTGCCCATTGTCATAGTAAGTTTAGTGAGGCTAAAAATACACTTTTTTACGACTATATAAAACCGAAGTTGTTAATAGTTTGTAAATAAAAAGCAGCTATACGCAGCTGTTTTTGTTTTTATAGCGCCAAAATTACGGTTAAATATTAATTTTTTAACTCATTTTCAGCGCATTTTATTTTAACACAAGGGCAAAAATTTATGCCATTAAAATTTCTAAAATTTGAATAGCTGCATCACTAATTTTTGTTCCAGGTCCAAAAACAGCAACAGCTCCTGCGTCAAACAAAAACTGGTAATCTTGTTTAGGCACTACACCACCAACAATTACCATTATATCTTCTCTGCCGTGTTTTTTAAGTTCTTTAATAACTGCAGGTACAAGAGTTTTATGACCAGCAGCTAATGAAGAAACACCTAATATATGTACATCATTTTCTACGGCTTGTTTGGCAGCTTCTTCTGGTGTTTGGAAAAGTGGACCTATATCTACATCAAAACCTAAGTCTGCGTAACCAGTAGCAACTACTTTTGCACCACGGTCATGACCATCTTGTCCCATTTTAGCAACCATAATTCTTGGTCTTCTTCCTTCGGTTTCAGCAAAAGCATCTGCCATTGCTAAAGCTTTTTTAAAGCTTTCATCGTTTTTAATTTCTTTAGAATACACGCCTGTAAATGATTGTATTTTTGCTTTGTGTCTGCCATAAACTTTTTCTAAAGCATCACTAATTTCTCCTAATGTTGCTCTGTGTTTAGCAGCTTCTACAGCTAAAGCTAGTAAATTTTTATTAGGCTCTTTACTAGTAGTGTTATTTTTACTTTGTTGGGCAGCTTTAGTTAAATTTTCTAAAGCTTGCGTAACTAACTTAGCATTTCTGGTGCTTTTAATTTGTGAAAGTCTCTCTACTTGTTGCTTGCGTACTTGCTCATTATCTACCTCTAAAATGTGTAAATCATCTTCGTTCTCTAATTGGTATTTATTTACACCAACAATTACATCTTCATTACTATCTATACGAGCTTGTTTTTTTGCAGCGGCTTCTTCTATTCTCATTTTAGGTATACCAGCCTCTATAGCTTTGGTCATACCCCCTAATTCTTCCACCTCTTCAATTAGTGTCCAAGCTTTTTGTGCAATTTCTTCAGTAAGTTTTTCTACATAATAACTACCAGCCCAAGGATCTACCGTTTTTGTAATTTTAGTTTCTTCTTGCAAGTAAATTTGTGTGTTACGTGCAATTCTAGCCGAAAAATCTGTTGGTAGAGCAATTGCTTCATCCAAAGCATTGGTGTGTAAACTTTGCGTACCTCCAAAGGCAGCAGCGGCAGCTTCTATTGTGGTTCTGGCAACATTGTTAAATGGGTCTTGCTCTGTTAAGCTCCAACCACTAGTTTGGCAATGTGTACGTAATGCTAAAGATTTTTGATTTTTTGGGTTAAATTGCTTTACCAGTTTAGCCCATAGCATACGGCCAGCACGTAGTTTTGCAACTTCCATAAAATGGTTCATTCCTATAGCCCAAAAGAAAGATAGTCGAGGAGCAAAACTATCTATATCCATACCAGTTTTTAGTCCGGTTTTAATATATTCTAAACCATCTGCTAAGGTATAAGCAAGTTCTATATCTGCTGTTGCACCAGCCTCTTGCATATGGTAGCCAGAGATACTTATACTGTTAAATTTAGGCATAAACTGGCTAGTGTACTCAAAAATATCTGCAATAATTTGCATAGATGGTGTAGGTGGGTAAATGTATGTATTACGCACCATAAACTCTTTTAGAATATCATTTTGTATAGTACCTGCTAATTGGTCTAACGCAACACCTTGTTCTTGTGCAGCAACAATATAAAACGCTAAAATGGGCAAAACAGCACCATTCATAGTCATAGAAACCGACATTTTATCTAGCGGAATACCACCAAATAAAATTTTCATATCCTCTACAGAGTCAATGGCAACGCCAGCTTTACCAACATCTCCAACTACACGTTCGTGGTCACTATCATACCCTCTATGCGTAGGTAAATCAAAAGCAACAGATAACCCTTTTTGGCCAGCAGCTAAATTACGTCTGTAAAAAGCATTACTCTCTTCTGCAGTAGAAAAACCAGCATATTGCCTTATTGTCCATGGTCTACGCACATACATAGTAGAGTATGGGCCCCGTAAGTTTGGAGCCAAACCAGCAGCAAAGTTTAAATGTTCTACGCCTTTTAAATCTTGTTTAGTGTATGTTTTTTTTACAGGAATACCTTCTGCAGTGTTAAAAATTGAAGTATCAGATTTTTTAGCACTGTTATCTATATTTAGTTCTAAGTGTTGTAAATCTTTTCTACTCATCTTTTAATCTGTTTTGTTCTAGGCTTTCTGCCAATCTCTTTTCAATAATTGGTTCTATTAAAGTTTTACGTGCATTTGTTTTTACAAAAGGGTATAACTCTAAGTCTTCCTTAATTTTGTCTTCCTTATTTTGATATTTATTGGTGCCAACCAAAACTTCTTTTTCTGTATTAAAAAGTTCTTGTTCTTTAGCGGCACTTTCTTTTATTTTTTTCTGTATTTGATGAGATTTTAAGTTTGATAAAAACCCGCCTGTTGCTTCTACAGATTTAAAAAGTTCTAACGCTTTTTCTGCTAATTGATGCGTTAGAGACTCTATATAATATGCACCATCTGCAGGGTTGTTTACCACATCTAAATAACTTTCCTTTTTTAAAATAAGTAATTGGTTACGTGCAATACGTTCTCCAAACTCATTATCTTTATGGTAAATAGCATCATAAGCTAAGTTGTAAATTGTATTTGCACCACCCATACTTGCTGCCATACATTCTGTAGTTGTACGTAGCATATTTACATTATAATCGTACAACGTTTTATTTCGTTTACTAGGCAGAGCTAAAATAGTACAGTCTGCATTTGTGTTGTATTCTGAAGTTAGTGTTTTCCATAATAAACGTAAAGCTCTAAGTTTTGCTATTTCAAAAAAGTAGTTGCCAGATACGCTTACAGTAAATGTTATATTAGGAATGGTACTGTTTTTAAAATGATTTAAGTACTCATTTGCGTGTGCCATTGCATAAGCTAGCTGTTGTACCATTGTTGCGCCTGCATTTTGGTATGTGCTAACGTTTACACCTATAGTATTTTTAGCGCTGGTAATTGTAGCAATTTTATCTAGTTCTTGGTGATCTTTAGCAAGGTTGTAAAACCAGTTTCCAGAGCTAGCTAAATTACCAATAATATCTATATTGTAATGTACGGTTACAGATTGGTCTTTGGTAAATGCATCAATTTTGCTAATATATTCTGATGATAAAAACTGAAAGAAAAAATAAACCGTTCTGTTTTTAAGATCAATGTTTTTTAAAAGCACATCAATCTTAATACTATCATTTGGTATGGTAAAAATTAAATCTTCTGCACCTCTGTCTAATACATCTAAGGCTTTTTTGTTTGAAGCATTTTCATTTTGCACAAAAATAGCCTGACCAATATTCCAATCTGGAGTATTAATATTTGTAGTTTTTCCGTCTAAATCATCTATGTTATAAAACGGCTTAACTTTAATATCTTCTGGAGATTTCCAAACTAGTGTGTTGTTATAGTCAGCACCTTTTAAATCTACCTGAATTTTTTGTTTCCATTCCTTGGTAGTCACTTCAGAAAAATCATTAAATAATTTTGTTTTACTCATCTTCTTTAGTTTTTATGCTGTCTTGGTATTCTATTAAATAAATTTCTTCATCTTTCTTTTTAAGAAAGTATTGTTCACGAGCAAATTTCTCTAACTCTTTAGGGTCGCTTAGTTTTTCAATAATTTTTTTATCCCTTGCTATCTCATCCTTTAAGTATTCTTTTTGCTTTTCTAAACTTTCAATTTGGTTTTGCAATTCGTTGTGGATAAAGAGCGAGTTTGTATCAAAAAAAATCATCCAAATAACAAAAACGGTGAGTACTAGCACATACATATTTGTAGCTATACCAAACCATTTTTTATTTCTAAGCTTTTTAAATATCATCTAAAAGTTACACTAATTTTTCGTTTATAATGGTACGTACAATATCTATAGCAACTGTATTGTGTTTGTTGTTAGGTATAATAATATCTGCATACTCTTTACTAGGTTCTATAAACTCTGCATGCATTGGTTTAATAGTGCTTTGGTATTTTTCTAGAGTTTCATCTAAATTCCAGCCACGTTCATTAACATCTCTTTTTATACGTCTAATTAAGCGCTCATCAGAATCTGCGTGTACAAAAATCTTAATATCCATCATTTTTCTAATTTCAGGATCTGTCATAATTAAAATACCCTCTACAATTACTACTTTTCTAGGCTCTGTAGGCACAGTTTCTGCTGTTCTGTTACACTCTAAAAAAGAATATACAGGCTGTTGTATTGTATTACCTTGTCTTAATTCTTCTAAATGTTGCTTTAATAATTTAAAGTCTATAGAAAGCGGGTGGTCAAAATTTGTTTTTCTTCTTTCTTCTAATGGTAAATGAGAAAGATCATTGTAGTAAGAGTCTTGAGAAATTACGCATACTTCATCATCTGGTAATTCATTAATAATCTGGTTTACAACAGTTGTTTTTCCGCAACCAGTACCACCAGCTATCCCAATTATTAACATAAATTTAATTTTTTTTGTCAAAAATACAATTTTGCAATTATATATTTTTGATTATTACGTTTAGTATTGATTTTATTACGTTAAACGCACTTACTTTAACTTAAAATTTAATGTTGTTAGCCTGTTATTTTAAAGCAAGTAAGTTATTTTTGCAGGATGCAAAAAAACTCTTCAAAAAAACAGTTTGAATTTGTAGCCTTAATGGCATCGTTAATGTCTATTGTGGCTTTAGCAATAGATGCTTTGTTACCTGCAATTTCTTATATAGGAGAAGCTATAAATAGTGTTGACCCCACAAAAAATCAGATGTTAATTACAATGATATTTTTGGGTTTAGGTGTTGGTCAATTGTTTTTTGGACCGCTATCAGATAGTTATGGTAGAAAACCAATAGTGTATACAGGATTTACCATATTTACTGTAGCTAGTATTGTTTGCGTAAATGCAACATCTTTAGAGGTTATGATAGTTGGCCGTATTTTTCAAGGAATAGGGTTGTCTGCACCCAGAACTATTACAATTTCTATAATTAGAGATATGTACAAAGGAGATTATATGGCAAAAATAATGTCTTTTGTAACGGCCTTTTTTATTTTAGTTCCTGTTGTAGCGCCAGCGGTTGGAAAAACTGTATTAAATATGTACAATTGGCAAGCTATATTTTATGTGCAATTATTTTTTGCTTTAATTGTATCTATTTGGTTTTGGAAAAGACAAAAAGAAACGCTTAAGCCAGAATTTAAAATTCCGTTTACGTGGTCTATTTTTTTAGATGGATTAAAGGAGTTTGTAAAATATAAGGAAACTATTGCTTTTACATTAATATCTGGATTAATTACTGGAGCCTTTTTGGTTTATTTAAGTGCTGCTCAACATATTTTTGAAGATCAGTTTAACTTGGTAAATGAGTTTCCGTATATATTTGCTGGTTTGGCAGTATCTATAGGTTCTGCAACTTTTTTAAATGGTACATTGGTATTACGCTTTGGAATGCGAAGATTAATTTTTATTGCACTGAGTTTGTTTTGTGTAATAAGTATAACATATTCTATTTTATTTTGGGGTGCAGCAAACCCACCTTTACCAATTTTAATAGGCTTTTTAGCAATACAGTTTTTTTGTTTAGGGTTTATTTGGGGTAACTCTAGATCGGTAGCAATGGAGCCTATTGGGCATATTGCAGGTGTTGGTGCTGCTATAAATGGTTTTGTGTCTACTTTAATATCTATACCAATAGCAACCCTAATAGGTAGTTATGTGCATACAACAGTATTACCTTTGTTTGTAGGTTTAGCTGTTTGTGGTAGTTTATCTCTTTTTATATTTATGCTTATTAAAAAAACAAGAACAGCTGCTTTGTCTAAATAAGTTTTACTGCGGAATATATATTACACCACAACTAGAATCTTTTTTAGCACCAGTAACAGAGGCTAATGCATTTGGTTGCTCTAAATGACGCAATACTCCCATAAAAGCGAAAATTAATGCTTCTTTAAATTCTATTACAGTTTTAGATGTGGTATCTATTGTAAAACTAGTTCCTAATTTACTTTTTAAAGTATTCATTAAAAAGCCATTTAAAGCGCCGCCTCCAGTAACTAATAATGTGTTATTTTTTTTTGTAGATGCAGCCAATAAATCATTAGAAATGCTACTACATATATGCTGTATTAAAGTGTGTGAAATATTTTCTGTTGTGTCTTTAGTGTTTTCTAAAACAGGAATAATTTCTTTTTTAAACCACTCAAATCCTGTAGATTTTGGGTAAGGTAGTTTGTAGTAAGTTAGGTTATTTAAAGTATAAAATAACTCCTTATTTAAAACACCACTTTTAGCGAGTTCCCCATTTTTGTCGTAAGCTAAATTTATTTTATTGGTAATATAGTTTAAGGCCATATTAGCTATGCCTATATCATAAGCTACTCTTTTATTGTTTTGTTGAAATGATACATTGCTAATACCTCCTAGGTTAAGACAAAAATCATATTCAGAAAATAAGAGCATATCGCCAATTGGCACTAACGGAGCACCTTGTCCGCCAAGGGCAACATCATTACTTCTAAAATCACAAATAGTTTTTATGCCGCAGACATTTGCCAAATGTTGTCCAGATCCAATTTGTAAAGTAAAACCCTTTTCTGGTTTATGGTGTGTAGTATGTCCGTGACTAGCAATAAAGTCTACTTGTAAATTATAGTCTTTAATAAATAAATTTACCTGTTCCCCTAGCCAAGAGCCATAAAAGTTATGCAGATCTGTAAACTCTGGAACAGCTAAATTTATAGCATTTTTTAATTGCGCTTTAAATTGAGGCGTATAATCTACACTTTTTGTGTTTAGGATTTTAAATTCCCAATCTTTATCCTTTTTTAAAAACTGACAATACGCAAGGTCTAAACCATCTAAAGACGTGCCAGACATTAACCCTATTACGTTGTATGTATGCATAAATTAATCTATTGAAACGGATAGTTTTCCTTTAGCATTTACCTTTTCTAAAAAATGTTCAGCAGCATATTCCTGAAAAACAGGAAAGTCTTGGTATGCAACTATTATATTTTTAGCATTACTAGTATCTATTGTAGTTAGTACATAAGGGTTACCAAATACATATAGTATTACATTTTTAGTAGCCATTAAATTGGTTAATAACTGTAATTCATTATCAGAAATTCCAAAGTTATTTTTAGGTTTAATACTTGGCGGATATAAAGCTACAACTATATTTTCTTCAGTTTTTACAGCTTCTTTTATTTTAGATACTGTAGTTGTGGTTGTGTTGTAGCTAGTAAATTTTAATTCTTCTTTTATCGTATTAAAAAAAAGATTCTCTTTATTACTAGTTATCTCAATACCAGCAAATCCATCAGACTTAAAATTAGTAATAGTATTGGTATCACCTTTAACAGCAGTTAAACTTTCTGCAGCTAATTTTGTGTTTAAACTTTTTGAAGTGTAATACTCTTTAGACGGACTAACAACAGTATTCATTGCTTTTTCTTTAAGCTGCCACACTCTTTTAAAGCTTTCTTCAATTTGTTGCTCTGTGGCATTTTTTAAAATAGTAGCAATACCTTCTTTAGTATTTTCTGCAAAACATAGTACATCATTACCAGCATCAAAGGCAATCCACTCCAATTCTCCTTTGGTAGGGTATAGTTTAGATACACTACGCATATTTAAGGCGTCAGAAATTACTACATTATTAAAATTCATTTCTCCTCTTAAAAGTCCTTTTATTGTTTTTTTAGATAGGGTAGTAGGTGTATTTTTTTCTTCGGTTAGTGAAGGTACAGCCAAATGGCCTATCATTACGCTTTCTATTCCGTTATTTATAAGTTGCTGAAAAGGGTATAACTCATTTGCTAATAAAGCTTCTTTGGACTTATTTATTACAGGCAATCCAATGTGCGAGTCAGTAGCTGTGTCTCCGTGACCTGGAAAGTGTTTAAGACAGCTAATAATACCTTGGCTTTGCATACCATTAACAAAAGCAATGGCATTTTTAGTTACTAGTTCTTTGTTTTCTCCAAAAGACCTATAGCCAATTACCGGGTTTTTAGGATTGTTATTAATGTCTACTACTGGAGCCAAGTTCCAATGTACACCAGCATCTTTACAATCTTTAGCAATGTTTTTGCCAACTTCATATATCAGAGAATCTTTATTCTGCATTGCGCCAAGTGTAATAGCATAAGGGTATTGCGGAGTATTGTCTACACGCATTGCCAATCCCCATTCTGCATCAATAGCAATTAGCAAAGGGTATTTAGCAGCTTTTTGGTATCTTTTTATTAAAGATTTTAATCTGTTTAAACTAAGTGTGTCGCTTTTATTTTGTGCGTCGTTGTTAGCAGCTGCGCTAGTTCTACTTTTAAAAAAGCAAAGCGCACCAATGTTTTGGTCTTTTATAAGTTGTTCTAGTTTTACAATTTCTTCTTCAGTGTCGTTAATATAAGCAGCAGGCATAAAAAGTTGTCCAATTTTTTCTGCTGTTGTAAGTTGTTTTGTAGCTGCTGCATAAGCTTCTATTACGTGTAAACTTTTTGGTTTTTCATTTTGGGTAATAGCTGCTTTTTTAGGTGTATTGTTGCAGCTGATAAATAAAATTAATACAAGAAAAAAAGAAATTTTGTTGGTTTTTAAGTCAAATAAAATTTTAGGGTAATTAAGCATAATGTAATAATGTAAGTTGTTATGCTAAAATAGGTTTTTTATAGGTTGATATTAAATCGACTTTTAAAAAAAACTAATTAAAAAAGATAAAAAGGGTTAAATTTGATAAAAATTTAGAATAACAACCACACATAATACATGTTAGACTACACTAAAGTTACCGAAACTTCATCAAACTATACAGATTTAGAATTAATGAATACTAGTACCATTTTAACTAGTATGAATAATGAAGACAAAAAAATTGCAGATGCTGTTGCATTATGTATTCCTGAGATTACAAAACTGGTAGATGCATTAACAGAACGCTTTAATAAGGGAGGGCGTTTATTTTATATAGGTGCAGGAACTAGTGGAAGGTTGGGTATTTTAGATGCTTCTGAAATACCGCCAACTTTTGGATTGCCACACACCAAAGTTATAGGTATAATAGCGGGTGGCGACACAGCAATTAGATTGCCGGTAGAAAATGCAGAGGATAATAAAGAGCAAGCTTGGAAAGATTTACAAGCTTACGGCATTAACCAGAATGATACCGTTGTGGGTATTGCGGCATCTGGTACAACACCTTATGTAATAGGAGGCGTAACAAGAGCTAAGGAAAACGGATTGTTAACAGCTTGTATTACTAATAACCCAGGCTCACCACTAACAAAAGCTGTAGAAATTGCAATTGCGGTTATGGTAGGTCCTGAGTTTGTAACTGGTAGCACACGTATGAAAAGTGGAACATCACAAAAATTGGTGCTTAATATGATTTCTACAGCATTAATGATAAAAATAGGTAGGGTTAAAGGAAACAAAATGGTAAATATGCAGCTTAGTAATGATAAGTTGGTAGACCGTGGAGCTCGTTATGTAGTTGAAGAGTTAAATATTCCTTATACAGAAGCTGAAACTTTACTTAAAAAGTACGGATCAGTAAAAAAAGCAGTAGAGTATTATAAAAAATAATCATTTATAATTTATTTTTTAAAGTTATAAATGAAAAAGGTGCATTTGCATTACGTTTTATAATTTTAGTAGCAATACATCAAAAAAACAATAAGTTTAAAAACACAGTAACACATTATAAATATATGGGTTACTGTGTTTTTTGTTTTACTTATGTTGTAAATAAAACAAAATATAGTGGTTTAGGTTCTTTGTTTTTTAGGTTGTAAAGTTAAAAAATGTTCTTATTTTTGTAGTTAATTACTTACTGTTTAAAGTTGTGTTATATGGCGTTAACTGTTGTATAATGTACTTTTATAGATTAAATACATAAAATAGGACACTATTTTACATTTTTTGACGTTAATATAGACCTAAGAGTTATAATGATTTAAAAATACAGTTTTTACAAAATTACTCTAAAGTTTATAGCAATTCCCCAAGTTGCCATAATCTTTACAAAAATTGACTTAACCTATGCAACCAAGTAAAAGAAAACTTGCGTTATGTGCTATGCTATTAGTTTTTGGCTTTATAGTATGCACTACCGCTATTGCTAATCCTAAAGTATACGGCTTTATAACAGACGTAATTACTTTTGACGATGCTTTATTTAAAGCATTAACATTGGAGGAGAAAAAAGAAACTCCTGCCAAAGAAAAAGTTAACCTCATATCACCAACAAAGAAAAAAACGGTTAAAGCCAATACGTTGGCAACGCCTGTAATGTTTGCAACTATTATTAATGGAGCAAACGAAGAGAGTACTTGTCCGGATGATGGTAGTACACTTGCAAAATTTTTCTTGTGTGGTACAGGAGATGATAGAACAGTATCATTAAGTACTTCAGGTAGTACTTATGTATGGCAAAAATTGGGGTCTGGTTGTTCATTTGTTGGTTCAGATGATTGTCCTACATACAACAGTGCTTGTAGTGGAGATTGGGTAACAGTAGGTAATGATCCTACGTATTTGTTAGACGCCAGTAATACAGGTGTAGAAGGTGAATATAGAGTGCGCGTAGACTCTGGTGTTTACTATCACTTTAGAGTAACATCTAACCCTTTAGACCCTCAAATTACATCAAAAAATATTATATGTGGTAACCCAGGAAATATAGAGGTTACTAATGTGCCAGCAGGATATGAATATAGTTTAAATTCTGCTTCAGGGCCTTTTCAAGATAGCCCTTCTTTTGATATTACAACACCTGGTAACTACCAAGTGTTTGCTCAGTTAAAAAATGCACCAGCTACTTCTTGTATTTTTCCATCAGAAATAGTAACAATTACTGAGGAGTCTATGACAGTAGATGTTACAAAAACAGATATTATTTGTAGTGGAGAAAAAGGAAATATTGGTGTGTCAGTTTCTGGAGCTACTGGTTTTTACAGTTACAGACTTTTAAAAAATGGTGTAACATTAGATACTTTTGGACCTAGTGCAAATACAAGTCATACTTTTAACAACTTAGGACCAGGAACATATTCTGTTCAGGTAGAAACTAACGACTGTGATGTAACTGTAACAGAAATTGCAGGAGACCCTATTACTATTGGTAATGGTTTAGCGCCTATAGAGGCTACAGCTTTTGCAACCGACAGTTTTGGTTGTGGCGCAACAAGTGTAGATGTTACCTTAGATGTGTCTGGAGGAACCTCTCCTTACCGTTATAGTTTAGATGGCGGAGCAACTTATAGTACTACTTTTGCTAGTTCGGTTGTTTTTGCTGTTAGCTCTGCAGGTACCTATAATATTTTGGTAGAAGATGTTAATGGTTGTACAAAAGACGCTGCTGTAGAAGTACAAAATATACCACCTCCTGTATTTAATGTAACAGCAGAAGATGCCAATTGTGGTGGCGCAAATAATGGAAGGTTAACAATTAATGTAACAAATAGTAATGGGTACGCTTTAGAATATAGTAATGATAATGGTATAACTTTTCAAAACAGTAATGTATTTTCTAGTTTGGCTCCAGGATCTTATGATGTTGTAGTAAGGTATCAACAAGATACTTTTGTTTGTACAACAGCACCAGTATCAGAAAGTATAGGAACTCCTTCATCAATATCATCATCTACATCAATAACAGCACAACCAAGTTGTGGAAATGAAAATGGAGGAGAAATTACATTTACACCTGCAACTGGTGGTACAGGTCCTTATGAATATAGTATAGGTTCTGGTTTTGTAACTGGCACTACTGTTTTTCCTGGTTTATCTCAGGGAAGTACATATACACCACAAGTTAGAGATGCTAACGGTTGTGTAGAGACGCTACCAGATGTAACTTTTGCAGCATTAAACGAGCCTACAGATATAGATTTTACGGTATCTAGCATAGACTGTGGAACTGGTACAGCAACTGTTAGTTTAGCAGTAATAGGTGGTGGAACAATAACAGATTATGAAATTATTGCACCAAGCTCTGTATCTAATGGGACAAATAATGTTTTTACAGGTTTAGGAATAGGAAGTTACACTTTTAGAGTAACAGATGCAGGCGGATGTTCTTACACAGAAAGTTTTGCTATTAATGATATTAGTTCTATAAAAGTTACTGCACAATTACAAGACAACGTTACTTGTGTGGGAGATTCTGATGGTCGTGGACGCTTTGTTGTAGATGGTTTTGCATCTACTTATCGTTATCAAATAGATGCAAATCCTGTGGTAACAGGTCAATCAGACAACTTTATAAGTGTTAGTGGTTTAGCTGCGGGTAGTTATACAATAACGGTTACAGATGAAGAAACTAATTGTGTAGAGACAGCAACACTTACTATTAGTGAGCCATCTGCACCATTAACAATGGCACCTACACTTACACCAATGAGTTGTGCTAATAATAATAGAGGTTCTATTACTGCAAACGCCACTGGTGGTTGGGGTAGTTATAGCTATACTTTAGAAAGACCAGGAGCTTTGTCTGATATAGGTCCAAGAAATAATTCTAATTTCACAGGCTTAAGTCAAGAAGGAGATTATGTTTTAATAGTTGAAGACAGTGAAGGATGCTCTACAAGTTATAACTTTACATTAACAGCATTAAGTTCACCAACATTAACGATAGATACTAGCGCGTCAGATTTTTGTTTTGATAGTACAGATGCGGCAACTATAAATGTAACAGCTTCTGGAGGTGATGGTAATTATGAATATAGAGTAAATGGTGGTGCTTGGTTTGCAGGTACTGCAAATGAATCTATACCTGCACCAGGTCCAGGTAGCTACCAAATACAAGTTAGAGACGGTAATGGTTGTACAGATTTAGTAGGCAGAAATATTAGACCAGAAATGACTACAACTGTAGCCATACAAAAAGAGTTAACGTGTAGTTTAGTTCCAGGAGACGGAGATGCAGAAATAAGAGTAAATGTATCTAGCGGAAACACACCATATCAAACTTATGAGGTAAGTTTTAATGGATCAGCATATAGTCCTGCTGTAGGTTTTACAGGTTCTTCATTTGTTTATACAGCAGCTGTAGATGGTACATATCAGTTTAGAATAACAGATAATGAAACTTGTACGGTAGAAACAAACGTAATTACACTTAGTCCTACAGAGACTATTGCGGCAACGGCTAATGTAACAGATCCTACTTGTGGAGACGATGCTACAGGTAGTGTGGAGTTGGTTCCAGATACTACGGTTGGTGTTCCTCCTTATCAATATAGTTCAGATAATGTAACATTTACAAACCAACCTGTATTTAGTAACTTATCTCCTGGTAGTTATACATACTACGTAAGAGATAGTAGAGGTTGTGATGTAGCAGTTCCTTTTACAGTTGGTCCTGCAACACCTGGAGTAGATGCTACAGTAGATTTTGTAGGTCCTACTTGCGGTGTAACACCTGCAGACGGAGAAATAAATGTAACAGCAGTGTCTAACGGTACAGCTCCGTACACTTATACTTTATTAGATACAGCAGGTAATGTATTAGCAACTGTAGGTCCTACGGCAGCAACTACAGCAAATTTCCCTGGTTTAGCAGAAGGAGATTATGTAGTAGAAACTAGAGATGCTAGCACTTGTGAAGATAGAGATGTAATTAATTTAAGGCAAAATAATTTAACTATAACACCAATTCCAACAATAGGTCTAGATTGTTCTACGGCTTTTCCTTTTCTTGTAGATATTGCAGGTGGTACAGCACCTTATTTAATTGGTTTGGTAGGGGAAACATTGGTGTCTCCTAATGTAGATGCAGATACGCATGATTTTACAGGACAGGTTGAGTATGGAATAACATATTTTGTAGAGGTTTTAGATGCAGCTGGTTGTACTCATATTCAGCAAATAGATCCTATTCCTACATTAAACCCATTAACAGTAGATGCAACATCATCTGCGGCTTCTTGTGCCACTCCAGATGATGCAGATGTAGATTACACAGTAGATGGTTTACCTAATGGTTCAGATATTATAATTAGTTTAACAGATACAGATACTGGAGCTATAATTAGTGGTCCAACTACAGTAAATAATGTGACTTTTCCTTATACAGGTACTTTTACAAACTTACCTGTAGGAAATTATCAGGTAATAGTTACAGAAGATACTGGTGTTGCAAATTATTGTAATGCAAGTGCCTTGGTTTCAATAACAAATGATAACCCAGCACCAGTTGTGGAGCGTAATACAAATGCAACCTGTTTAAATCCAAACGGACAATTAGTTTTACGTGGAGTAGGTGGGTCACCAGCATATAATTTTGGAGTAGTGCCAACAGGAGATCCTGCGCCAACTCTTACAACAAATAATATATACGATTTACCTCCTGGAACTTATGATGTTTATATAGAAGATAGTAAAGGTTGTACGTCTTTATTAACTGGTGTAGTAATAGGTACGGATCCAGCCTTGGCAGATCCATTAGTAGATGTAACTAACCAATGTTTTGCTGTAGCAAATTATACTATAGATGTTACTTCGCCTTTAACAACACCAGGCGGACCAGAAACTACGTTTCAATATGATATTGGTAATGGTTTTCAAGATAGTCCAAACTTTACAGTACCTAATGCAGGTACATATACTGTAACGGTTCGTGATGGTAATGGTTGTACAAGTAGTACGGTTGTAGAAGTGTTTGATTTCTTCTCAATATCTGCAAGTGCATCATCACAACCATCATGTAATAATGCAGACGGTATAGTAGAAGTAGAAACTACAGGTGGTAGTGGTAATTTTAGGTATGAATTAGATGATGGCACAACCACTACAACTCATGAACCAACAGACACAGATCCTGAAATTTTTACAGGTTTAGCTCCTGGTAGCTATACTATAACAGTAACAGATTTAGATTCTAATACAACTCCATTATGTTCAGATATTACCACGGTAGAAATTATTACTGTAAATACACCTGTAATTGATACTACTGTTGTAGAAAATGTTTCTTGTAACGGAGCAGATGATGGCAGTATTACCGTAGAGTTAGACCCTGCTTCTGCTACAGATGCACCTTTTGAATATAATATTTATGTGGGTACTAGCACAACACCATTACAATCTATAGAAGATGCAACTTTTGAAAACCTTGAACCTGGAACTTACCAAGTAGAGGTAGTTTCGGAAAGAGGTTGTGCTGTAAGGTCTGGAAATATTGTTGTTAGTGAGCCAACTGTTTTAGAGGTTACTCCAGTAGCACCAGATTTTACATGTAATCCTTCTGCAAACTCATTTAGTACAACAACTATTACTATTTATACAGATGATAACGGAGATGGTACAGGAACTGATACAGGTAATGGAGACTATAGCTACAGTTTAAATGATGGAACTCCTTTTTATGATGGTACTAACTTTCAATCTTCTAATACTTTTGAAATTATAGATAGAGGAGTAGACCAAACTATAGATGTTATTGTAAGAGACGGTAAGGGCTGTGAAACAACAGAGACTATTACAATAGCTACGCCAACAGACTTAACTTTTAACTTTAATATGTTAAATCCTATTACTTGTGATGCCACAGGTTCTGGAGCCTCGGCAGGTCAATTAGAAATTATTGTAGACCAAGGTCCAGGTAATTATGAAGTACAAGTGTTACCATTAGGATCTCAGCCAGCTCAATTTTCTAGCGGATCAGATCGTGTTGTTTGGGATGTTACTGTACCAGGAGATTATATTTTTGCAGTAAGAGATATAGATAGTGGTACCTGTTTGTTTGTAACACCAACAGCTACAGTGCCAGATTTTAATGTTATAAATGCCGTAATTAGTGAAGTTAAACCTGTTTCTTGCTTTGGAGCAAGTGATGGTGAAATAAGTATAGAAGTAAACGATTATAATGGAGCTTATAATTATGAGGTATTTTTAGTAGATAATACAGGAACAGAAGTTACTACAGGTGTTACAGGATCTTTTGATACTACAGCACCGATAGCAACACCAGAAATTATTACGGGCTTACCTGCAGGTAACTTAATTGTTAGGGTAGAAGCTTTAGAATCTCCTTTTTGTGATACAGCTAGTAATACTGCGCCAGTTAGGTCTCCAGACAGAGCATTAACCACTATGGCAGAGCAAACAGCTTACGTTACTTGTCAGGTTCCAGGATTAGGAGAAATTACAGCAACATCAGACGGTGGTTGGGGTACTTATGAGTATCAGTTAGAAAAAGAAACAGCAACACCAGGCACATATACAGTAGAGGTAGCTTATGGCTCTTCTCCAATATTTAGTAACCTATCTGAAGGAAATTATAGAGTAAGCAGTAGAGATGCTGGTGGTTGTATTGTTTTTGATGATATTACACTGAGTTTACCAGTTGCTATTAATGCAGATATAGAAATTGTACAACCATTACTTTGTCCTGGAGCAAATGATGGTGTAATTAGAGCTTTTAACGTAACAGGAGGTGAAGATTTAGATGGTGATGGTGAAGAGTATTTATTTCAATTAAATAGGTTAGATAGTTCTGGTGCAATTACAAATACAAGTGGACTACAAGAATCAGCTACCTTTCCTAATTTACCTTCGGGGTATTATACAATTACTGTTTTTGACGGTTGGGATTGTAGCTTTACTACGCCACAAATTTATATTGTAGACCCAGAACCTGTAGAGGCAGAGTTAGTAGAAATTACACCTCCTGGTTGTGGAGACTTAGGAAGAATAGGACTTAGTGTTACAAACCCAGTTGCTGGTATGGAGTATTTTTACAGAAGATCTGGAACAACAGACGCTTTTGTAAGCTTTGGAGGTCCAGATGTTACATCTGTTACCATTACTATTCCAGATATTGACGCAGACCCAGGACCATTTCAATATGATGTTCAAAATGGAAATGGTTGTCCAGAACAGCAATCTAATGAAGTTGGTTTAGATAAAGCACTTCCTTTAGTTGTGGCATTAGATTTAGTAGATGCAGAAATTAAATGTCAGGGTGAAGCAACAGCTATAATAAGGTCTGAAGCTTTTGGAGGAATAGGAAACTACAATTATACATTAGTTAATAACGATTTAGGTGGTGTGCCAACAGCACCAACTGCAGCAGACATTGTTAGACCAGAGCAGTCTTCTGGAGTATTTAGAAACTTAAGTCCTGGTACATACTATGTATATGCAACTAGTGGAGGATGTTCTGCAATATCTGATATTATTGAAATAGAACCAAAAATACCATTAGAGGTTATTATGTCTGAGGCAAACCCAGTAAGTTGTACGGGAGATTTTGATGGTAGTATTAGAATTGAAGCAAGAGGAGGTACAGGCCAAATTAAGTTCTCTATATCAGATACTTTAAGTGAGTTTTTTGTAGGTGATGAAGATCCAAACACAATTACTTTTGAAGACTTAGCACCAGGTACATATTCTGTTTTAATACAAGATGAGGTTGGTTGTAGTATTTTAAGAGAAATAACAGTTGAAGAACCAGAGGTATTAGTTGTTGCAGATGTAGATACTACACCAGAGTTGTGTATTAATGCTGCAGATGGTACAGCTACACTTTCTATATCTGGGGGAACACCTTTTGTAGACCCAGTTACTGGAGATGAGTATTATGAGACAAGTTTGAACTCTGCTGATCCAGCTGATTTTGTAAGAAACGATGATTTATTCTTTGATAATTTAGCAGGAGGCGAAACTTATGTTGTCTTTATTAGAGATGCTAATTTGTGTGATACTAACGCTGTAATTAATATAGATTATGGTGTAGATTTAACAGCAACACCAATAATAGAGTATGGTTGTAGTGGTATATTCCCTTTTAGTACAGTTACTATAGATATGGCAGATAGCAGTGTAATGTCTAATTTAATGTTTTCTTTAGATGTAGATGATATTGCAATGGCAACTACACAAAATGTCTTTGGAGATTTAGAGCCAGATACAATGCATACGGTATATATTTACCACAGTAATGGTTGTTCTACTTCTGTAGACTTTACTTTAGATGCTTATGATCCGTTAACTCTTTCAGCAATAAAAACAGGACCTAATGAAATAACTGCTTTAGCGCAGGGCGGATATGGAGGTTATACTTATTTTTTCCAAGGAAACTCTCAAGGAGATAATTCAATTTATCAGCTAAATGAAGATGAAACTGTTACCGTACGTGTAGAAGATGCACAAGGTTGTGTAGCTGAGGTTAAGTTAGAGTTTGAGTTTACTGGTAAAATAGACATACCTAATTTCTTTACACCTAATGGAGATAATGAAAATGATAGATGGGCACCTAAAAACAGAGAGTTTTTTCCAGACATAGAAATTATCATTTATGATAGGTATGGTAGAGTTGTAGCAAGGTTAGATGATGTTACATCTTGGGATGGTACTTATGAAGGTAACGAAGTGCCAACAGGAGATTATTGGTATGTAGTTAATGCTAATGATAAGGAGAAACAACGTTATGTTGGTCACTTTACACTATACAGATAGTAAAAAAAAGGCGCTTTTTAGCGCCTTTTTTAGTTAATAGAATCAAAAGTATTGGGTAATTTTGTACCTAAAGTTGCTTACTGGTATGAATGAGGAGAGATTAAATACGGCATCACATGCAATAGGTGCTGTTTTTGGGTTAGTTGGTTTATTTGTGTTATTGTATTTTAATACTAATAAAACTACGTTTGCTTTTTTTAGCTTAGTAGTATATGCAGTGTCAGTAATAATGTTGTATACCGCATCAACTTTATATCACGCAGCTACAACAAAGGCTTTAAAAGAAAAATACAGAATTCTAGATCACATTAGTATCTATGTTCTAATAGCAGGTACTTATACACCAGTGGCTCTAATAACGTTAGAGAATGGTAATGGCTGGCTTATTTTTTGGGTAGTTTGGGGTATAGCCATTGTGGGCATTATTCTAAAACTATTTTTTACAGGTAGGTTTGAGGCTTTGTCATTATTACTTTATTTAGCAATGGGTTGGCTTATAGTTTTAGACTATTCTAGTTTAGTTGCAAACGTAAGTTCGTTGGCGTTAAACTTATTGTTTTTAGGAGGAGTATTTTATACAGTAGGAATTGTATTTTACGCAATACGCAAAATACCTTACAATCATTTTATTTGGCACCTGTTTGTTTTGGCAGGTAGTGTGGCACACTTTTTCTTTATATTAACGCTAATTTAGTCTGTTTTATCCTTTAATAATGTCGCTATAATCTTCAAAAAAAGCTTCAAACTTTTGCATATTTTCATTTAAGAAAACCATTGTCTCTTGCCAAGTGTTTTTGTTGTGTATGCTAACATTTTCTTTAATCACATAAATTCTAGAAATTTCTTTTTTGTTATCTAAAATGTAAGCGTCTGTAAAAATAGCATCAGGTAAAAAATCTGTAGTAATAATAGATTTTAAGGAAGATAATTTTTCCCAAGTATCTATCTGCTTTTCTAAATCATTATGCTCTAAATCTAAAGTTACCATTGCAGTTTTTTTATCAAAATAAAACTTAAAAGATAAATTTTTAATTCCTGTATTGTAAAGTGTCCATTTCCTAGGAAACGATTTTCCAAAAGAAATCCAGAACTCTTCACGCAATTTTTTAGACTCTTCTCTGCTAAACATATCTTAGATAAAATAAGCAATAGCTATACCAAAAATGATAACTAATAACTTTCTTGAGTTAAACTTATGACCTTCTGAGCTTTCAAACAAAATAACTGTAGAAATATGTAGTAAAACTCCAATAACCAATGCTGTAATTTGTATATGGTACGTCTTTAAAAAAGTTAAATTGGAACTTAATAAACTACCTAATGGTGTCATAAACGCAAATAGCGTAATAAATAATACTGCCTGTGCTAGTTTAATTTTAGAATTAAGTAAAAAAATACTTAAAATTATAGCAATAGGAATTTTATGAACCAATATGCCATACACAAAGTTATGATTGTGGTGGTGACCAAGTGGCATACCTTCTAATAATGAATGTATAGATAAACTAATAAAAAGCATCCAAGGTAAATTAACACTATCTATATTAAGGTGCACGTGACCGTGTTCTGCTCCTTTAGAGAAAAACTCTAAAAATATTTGCAACAAAATACCAAGCATTATAAATACACCAACTTGTTTAGGGTCTCCGTGTTCGTATACCTCAGGAAAAAGTTCAAAAACTGTTATAGCTAATAAAAAAGCCCCACTAAAAGCAAGTAGTAACTTAAATATTTCTTTATTTTTTGGTTTGGTAACGTAGACAAAAATAAAACTAAGCAATACCCCAAGAATAGGTAATATATAAATCATAAATAAATTGGTGTTACACAATTTTGCAGACAAAATGTAATAAGGGGCAAAATTAATGTATTTTTGCGTATTCTTTAAGATACCTATGGATAATTATAAAATGATAGCCAAAACCTTATTTGGTTTTGAAGAGATTTTAGCAAAAGAACTACGCAATTTAGGCGCAGTAAATGTAAAAGAAGGCGTACGTTGTGTCTTTTTTGAAGGAGATAAAGGTTTTATGTACAAAGCAAATTTATGCTTGCGTACAGCTATTAAAATTATAAAACCTGTAACTTCTTTTAAGGTGTATAATGAGCAAGATTTATACAGGAAAATGTATGCTATAGATTGGGGAGAGTTTTTAACTACAGATACTACTTTTGCTATAGATACTACCATTAAGTCTGATATGTTTACGCACTCCTTATACGTGTCTCAAAAAGTTAAAGATGCCATTGTAGATAAATTTAGAGATACAGAAGGCGAAAGACCTAATGTAGATGTTAAATTCCCAGATGTACGTTTTAATATACATATACAGAATGATACTTGTAATGTAGCTTTAGATTCATCAGGTAGATCTTTGCACCAACGTGGTTACAGAACAGCAACCAATATTGCGCCAATAAATGAAGTTTTAGCAGCTGGTTGTCTGTTATTAAGTGGTTGGGATGGTCAGTGCGATTTTATAGATCCTATGTGTGGTAGTGGTACTTTTTTAACTGAAGCTGCTATGATTGCTTGTAATATACCAGCTAACATAAATAGAAAAGAGTTTGCTTTTGAAAAATGGTCTGATTTTGACGAGGATTTGTTTGATAAAATTGTAGACAGTAGCTTAAATAAAACAAGAGATTTTCATTTTAAAATAAAGGGGTTTGATAAAGCACCTTCTGCTGTACGTAAAGCTCAAGATAATGTAGAAAATGCTAATTTAGATGATTATATAACTGTTGAGCGTAAAAACTTTTTTGATACAGAAAAAGAGGTAGACGGTCATTTACATATGGTGTTTAACCCGCCTTACGGGGAACGACTAAATATAGAAATGGAAGAATTTTATGCAAGTATAGGAGACACTTTAAAGCAAAAATACCCAGGTACAGATGCTTGGTTTATAACTTCTAATCTTGAAGCATTAAAACACGTAGGTCTACGTCCGTCTAGAAAAATAAAAGTGTTTAACAGTCACTTAGAATCTAGGCTTGTGAAATATGTAATGTATGAGGGAAGTAAAAAAGCTAAGTTTAATAAAGATAGGGAGTAACCTACTAAAATATAATATTAGTAAAAGGGAGCAATAAACACTGTTTATTGCTCCCTTTTACTAATAAAAAAGACTGTTTTTTTAGTTAGTATATTACTATCTTTTGGGTTTTAGGCCTTCTTCAGGTTTTGGCTTTTCTTGCTCTTCTAAAGGTTCTTTTTTCTTCTTTTTAGCTCTTTTATATAAAGGTATTAAATAGCTTAAACTGTAATTATATCCTGTGCCAAAATTACTACCTTCTGTTGTTTTATTAAATCCTGGTATCCAGATATTTGCAAAACCATCTGCTGTTTTGTTACTTAGTAAATACCCCAAACGAACACTAGCACCCAAATATAAATTTTTAAATATCTCTACTTTAGTGCCTAAAACAAACTCTAACCAAGATGCATTTAAACCATCAAACTCAGATAAGTTTTCTGTGCCAGGTAAAAAATCATCTTGCCAATACCTATTACTATCGTAAATTTGGTAACTGTTTATTTTGTGTTTAAATGTGCTATACGCGTATCTACCACCAATGTATATAGAATTGTTCATACCATACCAATTATCATATACATTTAAATCTACACCTAATTTTAAGTAACTACCCGTAGTGGTAAAATTAAAATTGTCCTCATCTCTGGTATTTTCTTCGTTACCAAGTTCTGCTGCAACGTATAGGTTTTGAGATAATCTATAATCCCCTGTAATTTCTAAACCCTTGTAATCTTCTCTGTAGAAATTCTGGGCAAGCCTATTTAAGTCAACACCCAAACGTATACCGTATGGTTGCTCATAAACAAGCGTATCCTTTTTGTTTAAGTCAATGGTTTTACTCTGCGCAAAGCCATTAAAAACAAAACTAAAAATACAAATACTAGTGATAAATTTTAACATGTGTTACGGCTATGTTTTCTACTGTGGTTTCTACTACTTCTACGTTTTTAATCCAATTTTCTGCATCTGCAGTAAGTGTACTAGTTAATTCATTATAATGAATAACATAACCGCAGGCTCTAGAAATATATGCTTCATTGGTTGCATAATTAAATGTTACGGTATCTGTATTACCAGTTTCGTCTCCATCTTCATTATCAGCAGAGTTAGAAATTAAATTATAGGTTGTGGTGCTTTCATTTGCACGCAAAGGAATACTAATGGTTGTTAAGTTGGTTCTGTCTATGCTATCTTCATTATCAAAAGGAGAATCTTGTCCCTCACCAACAACTCTAAGTTTAGTAACTGCTTTTTCAGTTTCTTCTTCAGCTTCAAAATCATAAAAATTTACAATTAACAAAGCAGTGTCACCATCTACGCAAATATCATCTTTTTCACAAGATGTAAAGCCTGTAAACAGAAGAATTGCAGCTAATATTCCTATTTTTTTCATCAATATATAGTTTGATTTCTTTTTAATTTGGAACAATTATTATGCCCTCTTTTTCAAAAGTACAACATTTTCTACGTGATGCGTTTGCGGAAACATATCTACAGCTTGCAGTCTTGTAATCTCATACATATCATTCATTAATTCCAAATCTCTTGCTTGCGTAGCACTGTTGCAACTTACGTAAACCACTTTGTTAGGGGCAATAGCTAAAATTTGCTCAACTACATCTTTGTGCATTCCTTCTCTTGGTGGATCTGTAATAATTACGTCTGGTGTACCGTTTTTAGCAATAAACTCTGGATTAAAAATCTTTTTCATGTCACCAGCATAAAAAACAGTATTATCTATTTTATTATGCTTAGCATTTGCTTTAGCATCTTCAATAGCTTCTGGTACAGCCTCTATACCAACAACCTTTTTAGCTTTTTTAGAGACAAATTGAGCAATAGTCCCTGTACCGGTATATAAATCATATACTAGTTCATCACCGCTAAGTTCTGCAAAATCTCTAGTAATTTTATACAACTCATATGCTTGTTCTGAGTTAGTTTGATAAAAAGACTTTGGGTTTATTTTAAATTGAAGACCTTCCATTTCTTCAAAAATATGATCTCTACCAGCAAAACAAACAATGTCTTGATCATAAATAGTATCATTTTGTTTTTGATTAATTACATACAATAAGGCAGTAATTTCAGGGAAAGTAGTAGCCAAGTGATTTAAAAGTGCTTCTCTATTTTCTTTATGATCATCAAAAAACTGAATAAGTACCATAATTTCTCCCGTAGAAGAAGTACGTATCATTAAGGTACGTAATTCACCAGTGTGGTGTCTAGGGTTAAAAAATGTCATATTATTTTTGGTAGCAAATTCCTTAGTTTCTAACCTAATTGCGTTAGATGGGTCTGCTTGTAAATGACATTTTTTAATGTCTAAAATTTTATCCCACATTCCAGGAATATGAAACCCTAAAGCATTACGATCTTCAATTTCCTTATCTGATTTTACTTCATCTAATGTTAACCATCTGCTATCAGAAAAAGAAAACTCCATTTTATTGCGATAAAAATATTGTTTTTCTGACCCTAAAATAGGAGTAATGGCAGGTAATTGTAAGTGTCCAATTCTGGTTAAATTATTTTCTACCTCTTTTTGCTTGTAAAACAATTGATGTTCATAGCCCATATGTTGCCACTTGCAACCACCACAAACGCCAAAATGTTCGCACTGTGGTTCTGTTCTTTTATCAGATAAGGTATGGTAATTTATGGCAGTACCTTCAAAATAAGCCTTTCTTTTTTTTGTGGTTTGTACATCTACAACATCACCAGGCACGGCGTTGTTTAAAAAAATTACACGTCCGTCAGGAGCTTTTCCTATAGTTTTTCCTTTTGCACCAGCATCTACTACTTCTACATTCTCAAAAACTACTCTTTTTGTTTTTCTTCGCATAGCGCAAAAATAGTAGAATTATTTGTTATCTAAATACTTGCTTATTATTAATTATGAATAAAATTGAGGTTAAATTTAGTTTGATAATTTTAATGTTATTTTGATAAATTATAAATTATAAAGGAATTAATTATTAATGTCTTAAATTTTTTATGCTCCAATAGCAATTTGTAATTTGCAAAATATTAAAAAATAAGGTTGATTTCTCTCCTTTAAGCAGGAATCGTTTAAGTTTTATATTTAAAAGAATTAGATTATGTCAATTATTCAAGGATCGGCATCTGCAGACGCAATTGCATTAGAAGAAAAGCACGGAGCTCACAATTACCACCCTTTACCTGTTGTATTAAACAAAGGAGAAGGTGTGTATGTGTGGGATGTGGAAGGTAAAAAATATTACGATTTTTTATCTGCTTATTCTGCAGTAAATCAAGGTCATTGTCACCCAAAAATTGTAGGTGCAATGGTAAACCAAGCACAAACATTAACACTTACCTCTAGAGCATTTTATAATGATATGCTAGGTAAGTTTGAAAAATTTGCAACAGAAACATTTAACTACGATAAGTTATTACCAATGAATACAGGTGCAGAAGCTGTAGAAACTGCACTAAAATTATGTAGAAAATGGGCATATGAAGTAAAAGGTATTCCTGAGAATGAAGCAGAGATTATTGTTTGTGAAAACAACTTTCACGGACGTACAACCACTATAATTTCATTTTCTAACGACCCTGTTGCTCGTAAAAACTTTGGCCCATACACTAGTGGTTTTATTAAAATTGAATATGATAATTTAGTTGCTCTTGAGGCTGCTCTAGAAAACAACAAAAACGTTGCAGGCTTTTTAGTAGAACCAATACAGGGTGAAGCTGGAGTTTATGTGCCAAGTGAAGGGTATTTAGCAGCAGCTAAAGCTTTGTGTAAAAAACACAATGTTTTATTTATAGCAGACGAAGTACAAACGGGTATTGCACGTACAGGTCGTTTATTAGCTACATGTGGTAATTGTACTTGTGCAGATAAAAATTGCTCTGGAACTCCTGAGGTTAAAGCAGACATTTTAATACTAGGGAAAGCATTATCTGGTGGTTCTTATCCAGTTTCTGGTGTTTTGGCTAATAATGATATTATGAACGTTATTACTCCTGGTAACCACGGTAGTACATTTGGTGGTAACCCTGTAGCAGCTGCAATTGGTATTGCTGCTTTAGAGGTTGTTAGAGATGAAAAACTGGCAGAAAACGCTCAGGTTTTAGGTGAGTTGTTTAGAGAAGAATTAGGGAAATTTATAGAAACTAGCGATTTAGTTACGTTGGTAAGAGGTAAGGGCTTATTAAATGCTATTATAATTAATGATACAGAAGATAGTTCTACTGCTTGGGATATTTGTATGGCATTAAAAGAAAATGGTTTACTAGCTAAGCCAACACATGGTAACATTATTAGGTTTGCACCACCATTGGTAATGACTAAAGAACAGTTGTTAGAGTGTGTTGCTATTATTACAAAAACTTTAAGCGAGTTTAAAAAGTAATAGTCACTTTTAAATAATAAAATAGAATTAAAGCACGGCTTTTTCTGTGATGGTTAACGTCATAGAAGCCGTGCTTAATTTTGCGTTAACACCAATAGGAAACGTGAAATTTGCAGGTATATGGCCAAACGACATTCCGTATACCGCAGGTATATTTAAAGGCTCTAACCTATCTTTAATAACTTCTTTTAACGTAAATGTTTTTGTTTTTTGTGTTGTTTCACAACCTGCAAAAACTCCTAAAACTAATCCTGCTGCATTTTTAAAAGTTTTACCTTCTATTAATTGCGTTAACATACGGTCTATACGGTAAGGAGATTCTTCTACATCTTCAATACACACAATTTTATTAGTAAAATCTATTTCATGTGGTGTACCAATTAAGGCATTAATTAAAGTTAAGCTACCACCAACCAAAACACCTTTAGCATTGCCTGGTGTAATAACATATCTATTGTATTCTGTATTTTCTTTTTGCTCTTGAGTTAAGTCAGAATTATGAATTACAACACTTTTTTTAGGGTTAATAACCAGTTGTTCTAGCATAGAAATTCCGTATTCATTATCTAGTGTAGTGCCAACAGGTCCGTGAAAACCAACCAAGCCAGTTTCTGTATAAAAACCGTTTAGTAAGGTTGTAATATCACTAAAACCAATAAAAACCTTAGGGTTATTTTTAATGATTTTATAATCTATCAATTGCATAATGCGTGTGCATCCATAACCGCCACGCGCACATAATATACCATCTATATTTGGGTTTGCAAACATTTCATTAAGGTCTGCGGCTCTTTCTGCATCTGTATTACTAAAATATCCGTAATTACCAATAATACGTTCTGTGTGGTATGGTATAAACCCCATTTTACGTAGTGTAGTTTTGGCATGTTCTAATCCTTCTGAAGAAACCGCATATCCAGGTGCAACTAAACCAATTGTATCTCCCTTTTTTAACTGTTTTCCTTTTAGTAAATTGTTATTTTTAGGAGTATAGCTAGTATTGCTAATGGTAATAGGTAGCAAGCTTGCTGCAGCAGTACCTAATGCAGTTGTAATAAATTTTCTTCGTTTAAGCATAGTAGCGTAGTCTAATTTTAGAACTAATATACACTTTTTAAGGTTTTACAGCAGAACTATCTTTTTTTGTTCTTTTTAACTGGCGTTTAATTTTTTTTATCGCAGATTCAATAGATTTTTCTGGTTCTATAATATTATATTCTCCCCAAAAATTAGGGTCTGAAAATCCAACAGCTTCATCACCTAGAATAATAGACATTTTAACTTTGTCTTTACCTTTAGGTAAAACATTACTTGTGTTTTTCTCCCAATCTGTAACTGCCATTTCACAACTCATACTATAAACTGAGTTAAATAAACGGCTATCCCAATCAATTTTAAATTCTAAAATAGCACTACTGTAGCTGTAATACCATTTGTTATTTTTTTCTCTGTAATCTACCCGGTAAGCAACATCTGTTGGCCATACTTTAGCTCTATTAGGCTTTTTGCGCACAAAAAGTTTAGCAGCCTTTTGTTTGTCTATAATATTTAAAGAATAAATAGCACTGGTAAGTATTTTTTTCTCTGCATCTATATATAATTTTCCTTTGTATAGCGGTTGGTTGGTATTGCTATTTTGTTTAAAACTGATAACGTAAATTAACTTGTTGTTTATACGGGTAGTGTGGTCAAAACTAAAATCATAAAAGGGTAAAACATCTAAGCCAAAAATATATTGCGGGTACTTCATTACATCAACATATAATGCATTAAATGGGCCACCTTGTAATTTTAAAGCAAGGGTATCCATTTTAGAGTAGTTGGTGCTTTTTCTTGTTTTGTAGAGCTCAACAACATCTTTACGAGAGTTAGAGTATGGAGCTTTATAAATGTTAACTACAGCTTCAGAAAGCGATATGTTTTTTCTTCTTTTTTTAATGCTTTCTCTATAAAAAGCTGTCATTACTGTAGGGTCTTCAAAATAATTTTCACCTCTTTTTTTTAGGGTTTCTAAAACCAATGCTTTTGGATCTTTAGGAGCAGAAATATTTATTTCGCTTAGAGCAGTAACTGTTATGTCTAAAAATATTTTATTGTTGCCAGATTTTTTTAATGTTTTTAAGTCTATTTTTTTTGTTTTATATCCTAAAAAAGACACAACCAAATCACCTGTAGACATTTCATTAGGAACTTTTAAAGAAAACTTACCTTCAGCATTACTAATACTACTAATATTAGAGCCGGCTATAGATAAAGTAGCAAAAACAAGAGGTTTTTTAGAGTCGCTATCTAAAATTTCTCCTTTATATTGGTTAAATTCCTGAGCGTTTACAGTTGGTAATCCTAAAAAAAGAAACATAAAACAGAAAAGAAAAGAGTAAAAGACCGACAATTTTATGGGTTTAGTATGTGCGAGTATCATAGCAAAAGTTTTTTAAGTGAGTTAGTTATATACAATCAGAGTCTTTTAAAGATACGTTTTTTTAACATATATTAAGGTTTTTTTAGCAATGATTTATCATAATCTATGTCTAAAATAAGAGGGAAACTTACAAATGAATGCTTAGTTTTATCGTTTTTTTTACACAGTTTTTTATATATAATAGATAAGCAAAGAGTTTTATCTTTGCATACATATAATCGTATTTATGAAAGTCAGCAATATTCCGTACCACAAAACAGGTTACTTCTCTAGTTTAATGTGCGATTATTTAGAAGAGAAGAAAGAGTTACAATCTTTTTACAACAGATTTCCCAACTTAGAGAATTTTAAATTACAGATTGAAGAAAAGTCTAAAAATTTTCCTGATAGAAATAGAGAGGTACTAGCAAATGCATTAGTTAACCAGTATGCAAACATTACTACATCAGAAAAAACTAAAACAAATATATCTTTATTAAAAGAACAAAATACATTTACGGTAGTAACTGGTCACCAGCTAAATTTGTTTACTGGCCCCTTGTATTTCTTATATAAAATAATATCTACAATTAATTTAACCGAGGAGTTAAAAAGGACGTATCCAGAACAAAATTTTGTTCCTGTGTATTGGATGGCAACAGAGGATCATGATTTTGATGAAATTAACTACTTTAACTTTAAGGGGAAAAAGATACAGTGGAATAAAAATGCATCTGGCGGAGTAGGAAGGTTAAATACAGAAGGTTTAGACCAAGTGTTTAATGCTTTTTCTAGTACTATTGGTGGAGGTAAAACAGCAGAAGAGTTAAAAACTTTATTTACAGAAGCTTATTTAAGCCACACTAATTTAACAGCAGCAACACGGTATTTAGCAAATGAACTTTTTACCAGCTACGGTTTAGTTATTGTAGACGGAGATGATAGGGAATTAAAAAAATTGCAAATACCTTATGTTAAAGAAGACCTTTTAAACCATACAGGGTTTTCTAAGGTTGAAGAAACAAATGCAAGACTTAGTGCAGTTTCTGATAATTATAAAATACAGGTAAACCCAAGAGAAATTAATTATTTTTATTTGGTTGATGGTGTAAGAGAACGAATTATAAAAAAAGATGATTTATACCTTATTAATAATACAGAAATAACATTTACTGAAGAAGCTATTTTAAAAGAGCTAAACGAGTTTCCAGAGCGTTTTTCTCCAAATGTTGTTGGTAGGCCACTTTTTCAAGAAATTATATTGCCAAACCTTTGTTACATAGGTGGTGGTGGAGAATTGGCATATTGGTTAGAACTTAAAACATATTTTGAGAGTCAGAATGTAACTTTTCCAATGTTATTGCTGCGTAATTCTGCTTTGCTAATAACAGAAAAGCAATCAGAAAAACTAAATAAACTAAACGTAAGTATTGAAGACTTGTTTTTAAAACAAAATAGTTTAGTAAATAAAAAAATAAGAGAAATATCTAACATAGATATAGATTTTACACCTCAAAAAAAACACCTAGAAGAGCAGTTTAAGCAGTTGTACACGCTTGCAGAGCAAACAGATAAAACTTTTTTAGGAGCAGTAAAGGCTCAAGAAGTAAAACAAAAAAAAGGATTACAAGCTTTAGAAGATAGGTTGTTGCAAGCACAAAAACGCAAGTTAAAAGACCACGTTATACGTTTAACAGATATTCAAAATCAGCTTTTTCCTAACAAGTCTTTACAAGAAAGAAATCAAAACTTTTCTGAGCCCTACTTAGAGTTTGGACCAAGTTTAATTTCTAATTTAATAGCAACTTTAAAGCCTTTAGACGGCAACTTTTTAATATTAGAATTATAAATTAAATGCACAAGATAGATTTAGGTTTAGTAGAAATGACAATGGATGTAATGAAATACGCCATTGATAGAATATCTGCAACTGAACGAGGAGTAGGAAAACCAGTTAAAGCTAAAGAATTAAAGGATTTGGTTGGTGAAACTATTACTAATAAAGGTATAGGCGGTGAAAATGCATTTAATTTATGGAAGAAACATTTGGCTAATGCAAATGTGCAAATAGACCATCCTAGACATTTAGCGTTTGTACCAGCATCACCAACTAGAGCGGCTGTAATGTTTGATTTGGTTACTTCTGCATCTAGTATACACGGAGCTTACTGGATGGAAGGTGCAGGTGGTATTTTTTGTGAAAACGAAGCAATGAAATGGATTGTTTCTTTAACAGGTATGCCAGAAGGCGCTTTTGGTGTTTTTACAAGTGGTGGTACGGCAGCAAACTTATCTGCATTGGTTACAGCAAGAGAGCATTTTAGAGAAAAAGAAGAAAACAGAGGAAAAAAAGGCTTAATTATAGCATCAATTGGTGCACACTCGTCTGTAAAAGCAATGGCCAAAGTTATAGACGTAGATATTCTTTTAGTAGATTCTGAAGAAAGTTTACATCAATCAGAATTAGAAGAAACAATTGCTGGTTTATCTGTAGAAGAGCGTAACAGACTATTTGCAGTAGTTGCAACTGGAGGCACAACAAATGCTGGTATTATAGATGATTTAAGTGGTATAGCTAACGTATGTAAAAAAGAAAACTTATGGTATCACGTAGATGCAGCTTATGGTGGTGGTGCTTTAGTTGCAGATTCTGTTAGGCATTTGTTTAATGGTATAGAGCAAGCAGATAGTATTACTATAGATCCACATAAATGGATGTTTTCTCCGTATGATTGTGGAGCGGTACTTTATAAAGATATGCAGTTGGCTAAAAATGCACACTCACAACAAGGGTCTTACTTAGATATTTTTAAGGATGAAGGAGCTCATGGTTTTAATCCAACAGACTACCAAATACAGCTAACACGTAGAGTAAGAGGACTTCCTTTGTGGTTTTCATTGGCTATGCACGGTACAGATAGGTATAAAGAAGCAGTAGAACGCGGATTAGAACTTGCGCAAATTGCGGGTAAAATGATAGAAGCACACCCAGATTTAGAATTGGTAAGAGAGCCAAGCTTGTCTTGTGTGTTGTACAGAAGAAAAGGTTGGCAACCAGAAGATTATACGCATTGGACTTATGAAAACCATAAAAAAGGGTTTGCCTTGGTAACACCAACTAAATATAAATTAGGCAATACTTATGAAACTGTTTCTAGGTTTTGTTTTATTAATCCGGATACTACAGAAAAAGACATTGAACAAATCTTAAAAACAATGGAGTAAAATTTCAATAGTTTCGTTTAGCTTTTTTATAATTAAATATTACTTTTGCGCATGCAACATGACAAGGTATTAATTTTAGACTTCGGATCGCAGTATACACAACTTATTGCGCGTAGAGTTAGAGAGCTTAACATCTATTCCGAGATTCATCCATTCAACAAAATTCCAACAAACTTAGAAGAGTACAAGGCGGTTATCTTATCAGGTAGTCCTATGTCTGTACGTTCAGATGATGCTTTTCATCCTGACTTAAAAGGTATTAGAGGAGAAAAACCAATGCTAGCAGTGTGTTATGGCGCACAATACTTAGCACATTTTTCTGGTGGCGAGGTAGCCCCTTCTAACACAAGAGAATACGGTAGAGCAAACTTAAGTTTTGTAAAAGAAAATGAAACTTTTCTTAAAAACATAAGCGCAGGTAGCCAAGTTTGGATGAGTCATAGTGATACTATTAAATCTCTACCAACAAACGGAACATTGCTTGCAAGTACGCATGATGTACAAAATGCAGCATATAAAATAGAAGGTGAAACTACATATGCAATACAATTTCATCCAGAGGTTTACCACTCTACAGATGGTAAACAATTATTAGAAAACTTTTTGGTAGACATAGCAAATGTTAATCCAGATTGGACACCTAATGCTTTTGTAGAAGAAACAGTAGAAGCGCTACAGCAAAAAATTGGAGATGATAAGGTTGTTTTAGGTTTATCTGGAGGGGTAGATTCTTCTGTAGCAGCAATGTTATTGCATAAAGCCATAGGAAAAAACTTATACTGTATATTTGTAAATAACGGTTTATTACGTAAAAATGAATTTACAGATGTATTAGAGCAGTACAAAGGTATGGGCTTAAATGTAAAAGGTGTAGACGCTTCGGCACGCTTTTTGGATGCATTAGCTGGGTTAAGCGATCCAGAACAAAAGCGCAAAGCTATTGGTCGTGTATTTATAGAGGTTTTTGATGATGAAGCTCATCAAATACAAGGAGTAAGCTGGTTAGCACAAGGTACAATTTATCCAGATGTTATAGAAAGTGTTTCTGCAACAGGAGGACCAAGTGCAACAATAAAAAGTCACCATAATGTAGGAGGCTTGCCAGATTTTATGAAACTTAAAATAGTAGAACCATTAAAAGCTTTGTTTAAAGATGAAGTAAGGAGAGTAGGAGCCTCTATGGGTATGGCAAAAGACCTTTTAGGGCGTCATCCTTTTCCTGGACCTGGACTTGCAATTCGTATTTTGGGTGATATAACACCAGAAAAAGTAGCTATTTTACAAGAGGTAGATGCTGTATTTATAGGAGAACTTAAAAAAAGTGGCCTATATGATAAGGTTTGGCAGGCCGGAGCCATACTTTTACCCGTAAATAGTGTAGGAGTTATGGGAGATGAGCGTACCTATGAAAAATGTGTAGCTTTACGTGCAGTAGAAAGTACAGACGGAATGACAGCAGATTGGGTAAACTTACCATATGAGTTTTTACAAAAAGTGTCTAACAATATAATAAATAAAGTAAAAGGTGTAAATAGAGTAGTTTATGATATTAGTTCTAAACCGCCTGCAACAATAGAATGGGAATAATTATGAATAGTAAATTTTTTAAAACAGTTCTTTCTTTTTTGTTAATTCTTTTGGTTACAGCCAATTCTTATGCTCAAAAGTATAAGACACACCCTGTTAAAAGAGGAGAATCTTTAGAGAGTATATCTAAAACATATAACGTATCTATAGAGGATATTTTGGTCTATAATAAAGAGATTAAAAAGGGGCAAAAACTAACTCCTAATACTATATTAATTGTTCCGTTAGATAAAAAAATGGCAGCTGTAACAGCTTCCTTGTCAGGTGATAAACCTGTAACGGTTACTCAGGTTAAGCAAGAGGAACCAATTCGTTTTATAGAACATAAAGCTAAGAAACGAGAAACTTTATACAGTCTTGCTAAACAGTACAATGTTACAGAAGATGACATTAAAAGATATAACAAACAATTATATGCAGAGCAATTAAAAAAAGGAACTGTTTTAAAAATACCTGTTTATAAAAAAGAGGTTGTAGATACTTCTGTAACTACAACAACTAATTCTTTTTCTGAGGTTTATGAAGATACTCCTTATAAGTTTACAAATTATAAAGTTAAAAAAAGAGAAACATTATATGGTATTTCTAAACAATTTAAAGTTTCTCAGGATCAGATAAAAAAGTACAATACAAGTTTGTATTCTGATGATGTAAAGAAAGGGATGATATTAAGAATTCCTCACTTTAAAAAGGTAGAAATTAAAGAGGTTGTTTTAAAGTCTTATATAGTAAAAGCTAAGGAAACACGCTGGAGTATAGCAAATAAGTATGGTATTACTGTAGATAGCTTGTTGCTACTAAATCCAGATTTACCAAAATCTTCTAATTATTTAGCAGAAGGGCAAGAGCTTAAAATACCAGAGAGAAATATAGTTGTTAGAGATAGCTTGGTTAAAACTGGTTCAGAAAAAGTGCCAGATTTTATAACCTATACTGTACCTGCAAAAATGAATTTTTATAGGTTAGAAAAGGCTTATGGTGTTACAGAAGAAAAAATAAAAGAGATTAATCCTCTAGTAAAGGAAAAAGGGCTTCAAGAAGGAATGAATATAAAAATTCCAACTTTAAAAGGTAAGTCTTCGTCAGATACACAAGTTGTAAATTCAGAAAACTTTATATTTTACGTAGTTCGTCAGGGGCAAGGAGAAATGTCTTTGTCTAGAGATTTAGGAGTATCATTTAGTGAGCTAATAGCATTTAATCCAGCTTTAAAAGATGGTATTAAATCTGGTATGGTTTTAAAACTACCAAAATCTAGAAGTACCAACTTTACAGTTAAAAACTCTTTAATTTTACCAAAAATTAATTTAGTAGATAGTATAAATGTTGCGGTAAGACCAAAAGTTATGGTTTTATTACCTTTTAGATTAGACAAAATAGATGTAAATAATTCCTCTACAGCTAAAAAGGATATTGATAAAAGACTCGACACTAAAATTAGTTTAGGTTTTTACTCTGGTATGCAATTGGCATTAGAAACAATTAAGAAAAAAGGAGTTTCTGTAGATGTTACTGCCTTTGACACACAGTCTACTAAAAGTGTAGATAGAGTTAAAGAAATTTTAGCACAAGAAAATATTGCGAATTATGGAGCTATTATTGGTCCTTTAGATCCGCAATCTATACAAGAGGTAGCTAAAAAAACTGCAGGTTTACAAATACCTGTTGTGTCTCCTAACTTAACAGAGCAACAAATAGGATTTGGTAATACGTTTTACACTTTGCCATCTAATGAGGTTTTAAGAGCTAAAATTTTAGACTATGTTTCTAGTATTTATACCAATCAGAATATAGTAATTATAGCAGACTCTAAACATAAGGAAGCCTCTGATGCTATTATGGCAAAGTTTCCTAAAGCCAAAAAGGTTAGCTTAATTAAAGACTTAACAATTAATATAAATAAGTTAAAATATTTATTATCTAAAAAGGTAGATAATTTTGTTTTTGTAGAGACTAGTAATTTGGCACTTTCTAAGCACGCCACATCTGTTGTAAACTCTTTAAATGCTAAGGATACAAAAGTTAGAATGTTTACCACAGACCTAAATAAAGCTTTTGATAGAGATGATGTAGATAACTTACTTTTATCTAATTTAAACTTTACATACCCATCTGTAAATAAAGAAATTACTGATGAAGAGTTTAATAAAATGTACAGATTTAAATTTGGAGCAAATCCAAATAAATACGCAGCAAGAGGTTTTGATATTATGTATGATGTATTGTTAAAACTAGCTTATAAAAATGATTTGTTTGAGGTATCTAAAATAGTAGGAGAAACAGAGTATATTGCTAATAAGTTTAATTATGTAAACAAGCAAAATGCAGGGTTTACTAATACAGCTGTTTATATTATGCAGTATAATGATATGAAAATTGAAGAAGTAGAAAAAGTAGTACCTAAAGTATAATTGGTATGTCTTTCTTTAAAAAAATAGTTTTTTTACTATGTGTGTTTTTAGTTGCTAAAGGCATTGCACAAACTGAAGAAACTATTGTTTGGAGACCAAATTTAAAACTAAATTGGTCTAATTTTAAAGATAAAGCACCAATTAATAATAGAGCGGCAGCTATAACAGCTAGTGGTATCACTTATAAGTATACCACATATTTTGATAAAAAAAAGGGCAATAGATTCACATATGAAGTTGTTGCCCTTTTTTACCCAAATAAATCTTGGTATAAACCAGAGTTATGTACAGATATCACCTTAAGTCATGAGCAATTACATTTTGATATTGCAGAGATTTACGCGCGTAAAATGAGACTTAGCTTAAGTAAAATTAAACCTTCTAAACATACCAGAAATCAGGTGAAAGATATTTATACCGCTATTAATAAAGAATTAAATGCTTATCAGGATTTGTATGACTCAGAAACAAATTACTCTAGAGATATAGAAAAACAGCTTTTATGGCAAACAAAAGTTAAAAAACAACTTCAGTTAAAATAATTTAGATAATAAAAAAGCGACACCCAGTGTCGCTTTTTTATTTTTATCTTATTGCTTAGCTAATGTAATTACCAATGTCCCTTTAGTGTCTAAATCTACACCTCCAGTTGTTACAATCCTATTTACTTCGGTTTGTATAACAAGAGTTTCATCAGTTAAGCTAATTACTCTATAAGTTCCGTTTACAGTGTCATTAGCGTCAAGTTTTAGAGTGTCATTTTCTAATGACCAATCACCAGAACTTAGCGGACTTTCAGATGTTATGGTTTCTGTATAATCAGTTCCTAAAAACGAGAAATTAATTACAGTAGTGTATTCACCTGTGCTAATAATTGTATTAGGGTTTTCTGTAAATGTAGCTGTAGAGTTTTCGTTAGTAGAATTTGCTGTATATTCTAGCGGATAGGTTTGGTTATTAACAACAGTAGTGGCTGTACCATTATCAATAGTAGCACTCACCAATACCCAAGTACCAAGCAAAGGAGATTTTACTTCTGCTTCATCTGCAATTAATGGGTTTGTGCCTGCATTTACTTCATCAATATTAATTATTCCGTCAGCATCACAGTCTAAGTTGTTCCAAGTTTCACTAGTGTCAACTGTTTGACTAGCGAGTAAAAAAGAGCAGTTACTTAAAGGGTCTGTACTATTGGTTAATTCTGTGCCATCAATTACACCATCCCCATCTGTATCAACAATTAAAGGATTTGTTTTATTTGCTTTTTCTTCTCCATCCGTTATTCCATCATTATCTGTATCCTCGTTATTTGGATCTGTACCATCTATTTTTTCATCTCCATCATTTACGCCATCATTATCCGTATCAGGAATTAATGGATTTGTTGAGTCTGTTTTTTCTTCTCCGTCACTTACACCGTCGTTATCAGAATCAGCATTAGTAGGATCTGTTCCATCTTTATTCTCGTCTTCATCCGTAACACCATCATTGTCTGTGTCTAATTCAGAATTGTTTGAGTCAGTGTTTTCACTTTGTTCAATTAAATTAAACAATTCTTGACTATCTTTGTCACAAGAATTTAAAATTATTAATAATAAGAATAGGGGAATTAAATTTTTCATAGTTGTTCTGGTTAATTGTTTTTCAATTTGTAAATATACTAATGAATTTGCCTTTTTTTAATGTAAGTTGTTGAACTTCTTTTAAATGTACGTTTAGAATTTACTTTTAGACTTTTTAATTATGTTAAAAAACGATAACCAAAAACTTATAGAATTGGCTCATTACAGAATGCCATTTGGTAAATACAAAGGAAGGTATTTGGTAAACCTACCAGAACCATATTTGGTATGGTTTAATCAAAAGGGTTTTCCTGACGGAAAACTAGGTGTTTTGTTAAAATCTATGCTAGAAATTAAAATAAACGGATTGGAAGATATCATTCTAAAAATTCAGAAAGATTTTCCTAAAGAATAGACTGCTTTTGTAATAGCAATTTGCTATTTTTGCTTGCGTTAAGAAAACAACCTAACGCTACATGGCAAACACTAAGTACATATTTGTAACCGGAGGGGTTACATCATCTCTAGGAAAAGGAATTATAGCAGCATCTTTGGCTAAATTATTACAAGCTAGAGGTTACAGAACTACCATTCAAAAATTGGATCCTTACATTAATGTAGATCCAGGAACATTAAACCCTTATGAACACGGAGAATGCTACGTTACTGACGATGGTGCAGAAACGGATTTAGACCTTGGGCATTATGAACGTTTTTTAAACGTAAGAACTTCACAAGCTAATAATGTTACTACAGGTAGAATTTACCAAAGTGTTATAGAAAAAGAACGTAGAGGAGAGTTTTTAGGTAAAACAGTACAAGTAGTTCCTCATATTACCAATGAAATTAAAGAACGTATACAAATACTTGGTAAAAGCGGAGATTACGATATTGTAATAACAGAAATTGGTGGTACTGTTGGTGATATAGAATCTTTGCCATACATAGAAGCAGTTAGGCAATTACTATGGGAGCTAGGAGATAATAATGGTATTGTAATACATTTAACATTAGTACCATACTTGTCTGCTGCTGGAGAATTAAAAACTAAACCAACTCAGCACTCTGTTAAAACATTAATGGAAAGTGGTATTAAGGCAGATATTTTAGTTTGTAGAACAGAACACCAAATCTCTGATGAAATAAAGCATAAGTTAGCATTGTTTTGTAATGTAAAAAGAGAGGCGGTAATACAATCTATAGACGCATCTACTATTTATGATGTGCCTTTACTAATGCAACAAGAAGGTTTAGATACTGTTGTTTTAGAACGATTAGCATTGTCTGATACAGAAAAGCCAGATTTAACTACCTGGAATCAGTTTTTAGAACGTCATAAAAATCCAAAAAATCAAGTTACAATTGGTTTAATTGGTAAGTATGTAGAATTGCAAGATTCTTATAAATCTATTTTAGAAGCTTTTATACACGCAGGAGCAGAAAATGAGGTAAAAGTTGAAGTAAAATCTATACACTCTGAGCATATTTTAGGTAAAAATATGGCAGAAGAATTAAAGGGGTTAGATGGTATTTTAGTAGCACCTGGTTTTGGGGAAAGAGGTATAGAAGGTAAAATTGAAGCTGTACAATATGCAAGAGAAAACAAAATACCATTTTTAGGTATATGTTTAGGTATGCAAATGGCAGTTATAGAATTTTCTAGAAATGTTTTAGGGTTAGCAGACGCTAATTCTAAAGAAATGGATGAAAAAACACCAAACCCTGTTATTAACTTAATGGAAGAGCAAAAAACTGTAGTTAACAAAGGTGGTACTATGCGTTTAGGTACTTGGGCTTGCCATTTAGAAGATAATAGCCTTGTTAAAAATGTGTATAGTGGTAAGGCAGATATATCTGAACGTCACAGACACAGGTATGAGTTTAATAATAAATACAAAGACCAAATAACAGCTGCTGGCTTACAAGCTTCTGGTATTAATAAAGATACAGGTCTTGTAGAAATTGTAGAGCTGCCTAAAGATATTCATCCTTGGTTTATTGGTGTACAATATCACCCAGAATATAAAAGTACAGTTGCAAATCCTCATCCTTTATTTGTTGGCTTTGTAAAAGCTGCTCTTGAGCATAAAAAACAATAAAAAAGTGCCACTTTGGCATAAAGTGTACATTTGGACATATATTTGCAAATTGTAATTTATTATTAACATAACTAGATTTATAGTGTTTGCTATAAAATCTTTGACATATTAGAATGGAAGAAAAGAAATTTGATGCAAAAACCTTAATTGGGTTTTTACTAATTTTTGGATTGTTTGTTTTATGGTTTAATACCACACAACCAACTGCCGAGGAACTAGAAGCACAGAAAAAAGAACAACAAAAAACTGAAGCTGCCACAGTAGATAACAAGCAAGAAAAAGAAACTACTGCTCAAGAACCAGTTTTGAATTTATCAGATTCTACAGCGGTTGCTAATTACAAAAGTAAAATAGGAGCTTTTGGGTATACACCAGCTTCAGAAGGAACAACTGTTTTAGAAAACAATGTTCTTTATTTAAGAATTAGTAACAAAGGAGGACAAATTGTAGAGGCAAAGATGAAAAACTTTGTTACTTATGATTCACTTCCTGTACACTTAGTAAAAGACAATAACGCAAGTTTCGGATTAACTTTTTCTACATCAGATAATAGAGTTTTAGATACAAAAGATCTATATTTTGAACCGTCAATCTCTAAAAATGGTAATAATACCGTGCTTTCTATGAAAGCTAAAGTATCTGCTACAGACTTTTTAGAATACAGATATGAGATTAAACCAGATGAGTACTTGTTAGATTTTAATATTCGTTCTCAAGGTTTAAACGGAGTATTAAATAGCGCTGCACCAATTGCTTTAGTCTGGAAACAAAAAGGAATTAGACACAGTAAAAGTGCTACATATGAAAATAGATATACCCGTTTAACATACAACCATGATGATGGTAATATTAGTAAATTATCAGAAAGCAGTGATGATGAAGAAGAAGAGGTAGATGTTAAATGGTTGTCTTACAGGCAACATTTCTTTAGCTCTATATTAGCTACAGATAAACATTTTGAAACAGCTAAATTAAGTTCTGTAAACTTAGTTGAAGATGATACACCAGAAACAAAATTTACTAAAGAGAATACAGCTGTATTACCTTTAAAAGCAGATGCCGGTGAACTATCTTATAATATGAACCTGTATTATGGACCAACAGATATTAAAGAACTATCTAAATACAAAGAGCTAGGTTTAGAGGACTCTATACCTTACGGTTGGGGAATATTTGGTTTTATAAATAGATATGTGTTTACGCCAGCTTATACTTTTTTAAGTAGCTTTTTACCTTACGGTATTGCAATTATTGTAATGACAATTTTGGTGCGTTTATTAATGTCGCCAGTAACCTACAAGTCGTACTTATCACAAGCAAAAATGAAGGTTTTAAAGCCAGAGATTGCAGAATTAGGAGAGAAGTACAAAGACAATCCAATGAAAAAGCAGCAAGAAACTATGAAGCTTTATAATAAAGCAGGAGCAAGCCCAATGAGTGGTTGTTTACCAGCTTTATTACAATTGCCAGTTTTTTATGCCTTGTTTATGTTTTTTCCAACCTCTTTTGCGTTGCGTCAAAAACCATTTTTATGGGCAGACGATTTATCATCTTATGATATTATAGCAGAATTACCATTTCACATTCCATTGTACGGGGATCACGTTAGTTTATTTCCAATATTAGCATCTATTGCCATCTTCTTTTATATGATGATGACATCTGGACAAAATATGCAACAGCAGCCAGGTATGCCTAATATGAAATTTATTCTTTACCTATCTCCATTAATGATGTTAATATTCTTTAATAGTTACGCAAGTGGACTTAGTTTGTACTACTTTGTATCTAACTTAATTACAATATTTATTATGTTGGCAATTAAGAAGTTTATTATAGATGAAGATAAAATACACGCTAAAATTCAGGAAAATAAAAAGAAACCTAAGAAAGAAAATAAGTTTCAGAAAAAAATGCGTGAAATGATGGAGCAAGCAGAAGAGCAAAAAAAGAATAGATAATAGTCTTTTTTAAATTATATTAAAAATCCTGCTTCAGTTTTGAAGCAGGATTTTTTTGTTATGTATTCTTTAAATAAAAAAAAGCTCCTATTTCTAGGAGCTTTAAGCACTAAGTAGGTTAAACTTAGTAACATTTGGGACTCCAAAGATGCAACCTATTAAAAGGTTAAAAAATGTTTAGTTGTAAAAGCTGCATTTTTGTATGTTAAGCAGAGTCATTTTGTTGTTAAGTTTTCGACTAAGTTTTTAGTCCGTTTTTAATCGGTTTTAAATATCGATAAACGGTATATTTCTTTATGAAAAATTAAAGATTTATGGGTGTTAATAGAAATACAAAGCATTTTAGATTTTTGTATTTTTGCAATTCAGATTATAAAAAATGAAAAAAGTAGTAGTAGGACTTTCAGGAGGTGTAGATTCTAGCGTTACAGCTTATCTTTTAAAAGAACAAGGTTATGATGTTATAGGGCTTTTTATGAAAAATTGGCACGATGATTCTGTTACCATTTCTAATGAATGTCCTTGGTTAGAGGATAGTAATGATGCACTAATAGTTGCAGAGAAATTAGGTATTCCTTTTCAAACAGTAGATTTAAGTGCAGAATATAAAGAACGCATTGTAGACTATATGTTTAATGAGTATGAAAAAGGAAGAACACCAAATCCAGATGTACTTTGTAACAGAGAAATTAAGTTTGATGTGTTTATGAAGATTGCAATGCAATTAGGGGCAGATTATGTAGCTACAGGACATTACTGTAGAAAAACTTCTTTTATAAATGAAGAAGGTAAAGAAATACATCAACTTTTAGCTGGTAAAGATGGTAATAAAGATCAATCGTATTTTTTATGTCAACTTTCACAAGAACAACTGTCTAAAACGTTGTTTCCTATTGGAGATTTACTAAAGCCAGAAGTACGAAAAATTGCAGCAGCTAATGATTTAATTACAGCAGATAAAAAAGACTCTCAAGGACTTTGTTTTATAGGTAAAGTGCGTTTGCCAGATTTTCTTCAGCAAAAACTAAAACCAAAACAAGGTGTAATTGTAGAGGTTTCATCTTCATTAGAACAATACAACAATGCAATACCAGAATTTGCAACCAAAGAAGATGAATTGGCTTTTTACGCAACAAAACCGGTTTATAATTTAAATGATGGTAAAGTTGTAGGAGAACACCAAGGTGCACATTACTTTACCAAAGGACAACGTAAAGGTTTAGCTGTTGGTGGTACCAAGGAACCTTTGTTTGTTATAGAGACCGATGTAGATGAAAATGTAATATATACAGGGCAAGGTAAAAAGCATCCTGGGTTATACCGTAAAACACTTTTTGTATCTAATGAAGAGTTACATTGGGTACGTACAGATATGGCTTTAGAGGTAGATGAAACTATGGAAGTTATGGCACGTATACGTTACAGGCAAGCTTTACAAAAAGCAACATTGTATAAAGTTGATACTGGATTGTATGTAGATTTTAAAGAAGAGCAATCTGCAATGACAGAAGGTCAATTTGTTGCTTGGCATATTGGTGATGAGCTAATAGGCTCTGGGGTAATATCATAATTATAAAAGTTGAAAAAAATAAATATGCAAAACAGAATAACATCATTATTTAATATTGAATATCCTATAATACAAGCAGGAATGATATGGGCTAGTGGTTGGAAATTAGCTTCAGCTGTTTCTAATGCTGGTGGCTTAGGAATAATTGGTGCGGGTTCTATGTACCCAGATGTTTTAAAAGAGCATATTTTAAAATGCCAAAAAGCTACAGATAAACCTTTTGCCGTTAATGTGCCAATGTTATACCCTAACGTAGAAGAAATAATGAAAATTATTGTAGACCTAGGTGTTAAAATAGTTTTTACTTCTGCTGGTAATCCTAAAACTTGGACAAGCTTTTTAAAAGAAAATGGTGTTACGGTAGTGCACGTTGTTAGTAGTTTAAAATTTGCATTAAAGTCTGAGGCAGCCGGAGTAGATGCTGTTGTTGCAGAGGGTTTTGAGGCAGGCGGACATAACGGTAGAGATGAAACTACTACTTTAGCCTTAATACCAGCAGTTAAAGAGCAGCTAAAAATACCATTAATTGCTGCTGGTGGTATTGCAACGGGTAAAGCAATGTTAGCGGTTATGATTTTAGGTGCAGATGCAGTGCAAATTGGAAGCAGATTTGTGGCTAGTGAAGAGGCGTCATCTCATCAACTATTTAAAGAAAAAGTTGTAGATGCTAAAGAAGGAGATACTCAATTAACTTTAAAAGAATTGGCCCCAGTACGTTTATTAAAAAACAAATTTTTTAATGAGGTGCAAAATGCATATAGTAAAGGAGCTACACCTGAAGATTTAAAAACCTTGTTAGGTAGGGCAAGAGCTAAAAGAGGAATGTTTGAAGGTGATATGGAAGATGGCGAGTTAGAAATAGGCCAGGTTGCTGCTATTATACATAAAATTATGCCTGCAGCTGACATTGTAAAAGAAATAGTAACCGAGTTTAACTTGGCAAAAACACAAATGGCTAACTTGTAATTAATAGTGTAAAGATTTAAAATAGATAAAGGCATCTAGTAGTCTACTACCATACCAAGAAAAATATTCGCCGTCTACCAACTCAACAGTTGTAGATGGCATTATTTTTTTTATTTCATCTATATGATTTCTTTTAAAAGGATACGGCTCAGATGATAATAAAATAGAGTCTGGTTTTAATTCTTTTAAAGCTTCTAAGGTTGTTTCTGGATACCGTAAGCTATCACTAAAAACATTATCATAGTTATTAAGTGTAAGCATATGATTTATAAAAGTATTTTTGCCTGCAGCCATATATGGTTCTTTCCAAATTAAGTAAGCTACTTTTTTACGTGGTTTGTCTTTTATAAAATCTTTAAAGGTATTTGCTTCATTTCTTATAGTGCTAACAATTTTTGTGGCACTAAACATTTTATTAAAAATTGTGCCATATTGCATTATTAGCTCTAAAGAATCTTCTAAATCATTAATATTAGATACGTGTACAGGGTAAAGTTTTTCTAGTGCTTCTACAATTTCTTTTGTGTTTTCTTCTTTATTACACAAAATTATGTCTGGTTTTGCAGCTTCAATTTTAGCTAAAGATATTTTTTTTGTGCCGCCAACCACTTTTTTAGACATACGTAAGTGTTTAGGGTGTACACAAAATTTAGTTACCCCAACAATATATTCTTCTAGACCTAAATCTACCAATAATTCTGTTTGTGAGGGAACTAAAGAAACAATACGTAATGGCTTTTTAGGGCAATTAATTTGCCTTCCCATTTGGTCTATAATCTGTTGCATAAAAGCAAATATACCTTAAAAATTAGGGGATGTCATTATATATCATCAGGAAACAAGAAAAAGCTTTTAAGTATGTCTTTAAGCCCGTCTGGTGTTAGTGGTTTACTTTTAAAATCGTTAATTTGTGTAAAGCTTAAGGCTCTTTCTTTATCATCAGGATTTAATGATGTTGTAAGCATTACTATAACGGTTTCTGCCATTTGGTTTTCTTCAAGCTTTTTGTATTCTTGTAAAAACTCCCACCCATTCATTATAGGCATATTAATATCTAATAAAATTAAACTAGGCTGTGGATATTTACCGTCAGTCTCTGTTTTTAGATAATTTATTGCTTCTTCACCATTGGTTTTTACAATGATATTATCTGTACAGTTAACTTTTTTAATGACCATTTTATGCAAAAAATTAGTTGCATCATCATCATCTATTAACAATATACTTTTTAGCTTGTTCATTTTTGTTTTTTAATAGTAAATTTAAATTCGCTTCCCTTATTAGGTTCAGATATTACCCATATTCTGCCTTCATGCATTAATACAATTTTTAAGCAGTGAGCAAGTCCTATTCCTACACCATCATAAATGTCTTTAGAATGTAAGCGTTGAAACATAGAAAATATTTTATCCTGATGCTTTTTTTCTATGCCAATGCCATTATCTTTTACACTAAATTCCCAATATTCTCCAATATCTTTTCCTTGTATTTCTACTACAGGTGCGTTTCCTTTTTTTTGAAACTTAATTGCATTGCCAATTAAATTTTGAAAAAGAATACGTAATTCTGTTTTTTGCCCATAAATTTTTGGTAACTTTTTATGTTTAATAGTGGCATTTATATCGTTTAAATTAGGCTGTATTTCTGCAATAATATTTTTTACAAGTTTGTTGGTTTTTACTTTGGTAACATTATTTTTTACTCCAATTCTAGAGTAATCAAAAACGGCTTTAATAAGTAGGCTCATTCTTGTGGTAGCTTGTCTAATAAAATTAAGGTAGGTTTTGCCATTTTCGTCTAACTTATCTGCATATTCTTCTTTAAACAGTTGTGTAAAATTTAGTAATGTACGTAGTGGTTCTTGTAAATCATGAGAAGCAATAAATGCAAACTGTTCTAGTTCTTTATTTTTTTGACTAACAACATAATGGGCATTTTTTAAGGCTGTAACTCTTATTTGCTCTTTTTTATGGGCCGAAATATAATCTAGCATAATACCAATAAAAGGTATAGCGTAGGATATTGCCTTTAAGGTGTGTGCAATGTTAAAATTAGAATCATGTAAATTCTCAGATCCAAAGGCCATATACATTTGTGTAGCAATTGCGGGTATCATACTCCATAAGAGTGTGTTAGAAAAAACACTATTTTCTTTTTTATTTAACTTCGGAAATAAGTAAATAGCCATAAATAAGAAAAGAATAAGCGAAATTAAATCATACGGTCTTGTTACAAAACTGTTATGAAATGTTGTAATTGGTAAGGACTTGCTAGATGCTACAAAGTACATAGTTAAATATGCTAAAAGCACAAAAAATAAGGATACTAGTAAAACAAAACGTCTTCCTCTTTTAGGAATCATTCTTTTTTCTTTTATAAGAAAAATGCTTGCTCCAATAATTAAAATAACACTATTAAAAATTCTTGAGAGTGCCCAAGTAAAGGGTAAAAAGTTATCGTTAGTAGATGCAGAGTCTATTATATTTACAGCAGCTAATGCATGAAAACCATCAATAAAACCAGCACAAAGTAGTGCGGCACCAATTATAGGAGTTGTAGGGTTGTTGGTTATTCGGTATTGTATAAAGGCTAAAATTGCAGTAGATACAGCAATACAAATAGCTGTCCATTCTAAAATTAAGTGAGTAAAAGTACCTCTTAAATGAGTTAAAATTAAATTTTGAGACGCATCATCTAAGACAACTTTATCTCCACTGGCATCTAAAACTACGTTTATACTTCCAAAATTAACTCCAGCTAGCTGAAGAATAAAAGGAATAATACATATAACCAGTAGTGTTACAACTAAAGTTTTAGAGAACTTTAGTTCTTTTGTTATGGGGGGAGTTTTCATATGTAAATAAATACCTACACTAAAAATAAGTAATAATAGTAAGGTATTAAGTGTTTTTATAACTTATTTTTTTATAAAATAAGTTTAGCGGTTATAATTCTTTAATATAATTATTAACTATTTCTAAAGCTTTTTCAGCCTCATCATTATGTACATATAAATCTTGCTCTCCAGGTATAGCTGAAGCAAAACCAGCTAGTCTTCCTGATTCTGACTCATCTTTAACAACGCCTTCAATATTTATTTGTAGCAGCTTTTCTAAAATAGCCTTTACGTTAAATTGGTTTCCGCTATATATTTTTTTGTAGTTAGTTTTTAACATAGGTTTTAGTTCAGGTTTAAAATATATAATATACGGAAAAATAAAGAATTTTTATTTTAAAACCTGTCTTTGTAGTATTTTTTTTAGACCAAATTTGTAAGTGTTTCTTTTACAGTGGTCTGTTTTGTAATATAAGAGGTGCTAGGCAATGTTTTTAGACTAATTGTCTACTATTTTAGGAAGTATAAAGCATTTGTAAATAACATTTTATTATAAAAGTCCTCTCGCCTTAATTTCTAAATATTTATTAATAGTATTAATTGTTAGTTCCTCTGGCTTGGTAAGTATAGTTTGTATGCCATATTGTTGCAGTTCTTTCTGCATTAATTTTTTATCCATACTAAATTTTTCTGCAATAGTTTTGTGGTAAATACCTTGTAAGTCATCAGCACTAGTATTTATGAGTTCTTCTAGCTCGGTATTTTCAAAAAACACAACAACTAAAACGTGCTTTTTGGCAATGGCAAGTAAAAAAGGTAGTTGCCTACGCATAGCTGTAATGTGCTCAAAATTTGTGTAAAGCAGTAATAAACTTCTGTGATTTACTTTTCTTTTAATATGCGCGTAAAGCAATCCAAAATCTGAGTCTGTGTACTCTGTAGAAATATTGTAAAGCTTTTCTAGGATAGAGTTTAAATAAGTTGGTTTTTGTACAGCGGGTAAAAAAGTCTCTATGTTTTTAGAGAATGATATCATCCCAGTTTTATCATTTTTTTTAAGAGCTACATTAGAAAATGCGAGTGTACTATTTATGGCATAATCTAACAGTTTTAGACCATTAAAAGGCATTTTCATTACTCTGCCAGTGTCTATAACAGAATAAATTGGTTGCGATTTTTCATCTTGGTATTGGTTTACCATTAACTGGTTACTCTTTGCTGTTGCTTTCCAATTTATGGTTCTAAAATCGTCTCCTGGAACGTACTCTTTAATTTGTTCAAACTCTTGGGTATGTCCAATACGTCTAATTTTTTTCATTCCAAATTCAGATAATTTATTGCTAATAGCTAAAAAATCATATTTCTGCATTTGTATAATAGACGGGTAAACAGGTACCATTTGGTTTTTTAAATACAAGAACCTACGTTTTACTATGCGTAGGGGAGTAGAGGCATAAATATTTAAATTACCAAAATAATATTCTCCACGTTCTACAGGTCTAACTGTATATTCAAAAATTTTAGGTTCTTTTTTAGTAAGTATGGTGTTGTATTTAAAATCTCTTTTTTGAAATTGAATAGGTAATTCCTCTACTACAGTGATACCAGTTTTAAAATCGTATGTGCTTATAAATTCCATAACAATAGGGTTATGGTCACTGTTTGATAATTTTTGAGGCAAGCTTCTGCTGGCTTTTACACTGTTTTTTGTAGCGTAAAGTAAAACAATATCAAACAAAAACATTGCTAACAAAACCATAGTACAAATCCACGCAATAGGGTATAGCCATTTGTACCAGTATGATGTCATAAACATTGCTGCTAGTATGGCTAGGTACCAAAAAAAGGTATTGTGTATGTAAAACGATTTTAAAAAGCGCATGTAGTATTATCTAGGTATTTCTACAGATTCAATTATCATATGCACAACACTTTCTGTTGTCATACCTTCCATTTCGCGTTCTGGAGTTAAAATTACTCTGTGGTTTAGCACAGGCTCTAACGCCTTTTTTACATCTTCTGGAGTAACAAAATCTCTACCGTTAATAGCAGCAAAAGCTTTAGCGGCGTTTAAGGTAGCTAAAGAGGCTCTAGGAGAACCACCAAGGTATAGGTGTGGGTGGTTACGAGTTTTTGAAATTATCTCTGCTATGTAACGCAGAATTTTAGCTTCTACAATTACATCTTGTATGTTTATTTTATACTCTTTAAGTTTAGTAGGAGAAAGTATATCATTAATTAATGTTTGTGGCTTAGCTCCTTTACGTTCATGATGAGTTGTAATTATTTTTATTTCTTCTTCTAAGCTTGGGTACTCTACTTTTATTTTAAACAAAAAACGGTCTAATTGTGCCTCTGGTAATGCGTATGTGCCTTCTTGTTCTATAGGGTTTTGGGTAGCTAAAACCATAAACGGAGCTTCCATTTTGTATGTTTTGCCATCCATAGTAACTTGTGTTTCTTCCATAATTTCAAACAAAGCGGCTTGTGTTTTAGCAGGAGCTCTGTTTATTTCATCAATTAAAATAATGTTAGAGAAAATGGGCCCTTTTTTAAATTCAAACTCAGAAGATTTAACGTTAAAAATAGAAGTACCTAAAATATCACTAGGCATAAGATCTGGAGTAAACTGTATACGACTAAAATCTGTTTTTAAAGTTTTAGCAAATAATTTAGCAGTAACTGTTTTTGCAATCCCAGGGACACCTTCAATTAACACGTGGCCATCTACTAAAAGCGAAACAATTAACAACTCTACAAAACGGTCTTGACCAATAATTACTTTAGCCAGCTCTTGTTTAATACCTGTTACGGCATTTTTTAAATCTTCTAGAGGTATTCTATTATCAAAATTGATATCGTTATTTGCTTCCATTTGCTTTGTCTTTAAATTGTTCTATTTTTTTATCTAATGCTAACAGCTCGTCATTAGTTATGCTGTGTTTATTCATAAGATTATCTAAAAAAAGAAATAAATTTTTAATTTCTTCCTTTGTATGAAAACTTCTGGCAGAGACTGTATTGTAAAAATCATCATTCTTTTCTAAAGTATTTACATGAAATTTAGATCGTACAAAATCCATAAAAAAGTTAATCTTATGCTCTGCAATTTCTTTTTGCCTGTTTTTTTGATAATACATATCTGCTATGGTACGTGTAAACGCCAAAGTCTGATTTTTTAAAGGGGTAACCACAGGTATAGCTCGTTGTTTTCTTTTTCCTTCAAAAAACACATAAAATAAAGCACCAATTAAGGCTATGTAATAGGCCCATTTTAATTCTTTAGCACTTAAAAATATGCGCATTGGTGAAGTGTAAAATGTTTTGCCTGTTTTATGATGATTATCTACATACACATTTTTAGTAGTATCTATATAAGCCAATAAAGAAGATGTAAAGTCTGTATTATTTTTATTCTCTAAAATAAAATAATTGGTAAATGCATAAGGGAAATGATTTAAAATAACAGTTCCATCACCGTAATTCTGTTTTATAATATTTGCATTTTTTATAGATATGGTTTCAAAATTATCTATAACTCCTAATACTTTGGTATTTAATGTGTCTATTTTAGAAAAATAAGTTACATCAGATTTTTTACTAAACACTATAGGTTTATCACTTTTTAAAGAAGGATTAACCAACTGCATATAAAAGTGATGATTTATATCATTTGTATAAAGTGTTTTAGTGCTAAAATTAAGCTCATCTTTTAAAGCGTGACTAAAACTAGAGCCAGCTAAGTATAGTGTATTTCCTTTGGCGGTCCACTCTAAAAGTTTTTTAACTTCACTTTTGTCTATATCTAGGGTGTTGTTTATTAAAACATAAGTGCCAGAAATATTGTTGTTTTTATTTAAAAAAATATAAGGAGGTTCTTGCACTGCGGTTATTTTATCACCTAATCTTTTTTCTAAAATATCATTAAAAACCTTTGTTCCAAATGGTATTTTATGGTGTGTAGTAAAAGAAGGAAACCAATTAACTTTTTTTGGTTTATTGTATTCCAAAGCTAAGTAAGTAACAAATGTTACTACTAAAATTATTATATATGATTTTCCTTTTTTTATCACTTTTTGGTAATACTATTTTGTAGTTTAATAAACTCAGCAGCTGCTTTATTGTATTTTGTTTCGTCTATTGCAAAATCTCCATACCAAATATAATCATATAACCTAGTTATAGTTACAAAAGGTTTAGCGTAAGTAGAGTTGCTTAATTCTTTTTGGTAATCGTCATTAGTTTTTTGTAATTGCCAGTCTATAAGATCTTTTTCACTCATTATTTTTAAGATATACAAGTAGTAATATCTAATTGCTAACCTGTAGTTTTTATCTTCTAATGCATTTTTTATTAACTGCTGAATATCTTCATTTTTTATAATGTTTTCTTCTTCAGATAAGGTAACAGCACTCTTGTTCTTTTTAGATAAGCTTATGCTGTTCATATTTGTTTTTAAAAAGAAGAGTACAGCAACTACAATTAAAATAACCAGTAGTAAATATGGTAATAGACCTAAAAAAGCAGACAAATAGCCAACAGCTTTTTTACCTCCAAATAGCCATTGAAAAAAGCGCAACCAGTAAGAGTATAACCAAGTTTTAAATTTTTCCCACCAAGAGTTATCTGCTTTTTCTAGGGTGTAATTATAGCTAGAGTCATCTTTATAGGATTGTAAGTCTTCTTCTGTAATTTTCTGTACAGGCATAGAAGCATCATCATACTCTACATTGGTAGAGTCTTGAAAACTGTACGCAGATATAGAAAAAGTAATGCAAATAAGTAAAGAAAAAAGAAGCTTTTGCATATTAAAGATTGGTAGAATTACCTAAATTTTGAATACGCTCCATTGTTCCAGTTAAATTTTTTCTTTCGTTTAAATCAAAATATATAAAAGCGCCGGCAACAACAGTTATAATACTTAATAGGTATTGAAATAAAGCCGTTATAGTATTTATGGCTATTCCTATTGGGTCTATTAAAGTGTCTCCCATATTACTAGGATCTATTTCTGCAGAAAACACACCCATTTTTGCATACATATAAATTGCAGACGGTACACTAAATGCGTAACCTGCTACGGCAACAACAATACCAACAACAAGCATAGTGGCAAATGTTATCCACCAATAATCTTTAATTAAACTAAAACTATAGCTAAAAGCATCACCAACAGGTTTTTTATTAAAAATTAAAATACTAAAAGATAGGGTTAGTGGTACATACAAATATATTCCAGGTATTAAACAAAGCATTAAACCAAGACCCACACAAATACCTACTAAAAATGCTAATCCTATAAACTTCCAAAAAGTACTATATACTTCAGATTTTATCTGATCAAAATTAATAACTCCGTTGTTTTCTACATAATTTTTTATATAGTGTAAGGTAACGGACTGTGCCATTGCATAAGCTGCTCCCATAGATAAAATAAATACCAATGCTGCAACAAAAACCATTAAAACGTTAGTTACTTCATTAGAGCTTTCAATATTAAAATTCATTAGTCCTCCCACGGTATAAGCATAAAAGGCATTGCAAATTAAAAATATGACTAAATAAGGACCGGCTATTTTAAAAAAGGTATTAAAAAATGGTTTTAACTGAGTTCTTAAAAAAGCAAAAGTATCTCCCAGAATCTCACCTAAGTCTCTTTTCTTTTTAAACTCTACATAATTATTGTTCTGCATGGTTGGTTTTTTTGTGTAATAAATAAGGGTAAATAACGTAATAATATAAAATTAAAGCTAACGAGCTTGTAATAATTAATATTGCAAGCCAGTCTGGCATTTCTGTATGTCTGGTTACAAAGCCTTCTAAAAAGCCAGCAATGATAAAGAATGGTACTGTAGATAACATTATTTTTAATCCGTTTACAGTGCCTCGTTTAAAAGATTCTAACCTTGTATATGTCCCAGGAAAAAGAATTCCTTTAGCTAAAACAAGTCCGGCGCAACCAGCAATTATAATTACAGATATCTCTATAGTCCCGTGTATCCAAATGGTACGTGCAGACTCCCATAGCAGGCCTTTTTCATAAAACATATATTGGAAACTGCCTAACATAATGCCATTTTGCATCATAATAAACAAAGAACCTATACCAAGTAAAATACCATAAATAAAAGCCATTATAGCAACTTTTATATTGTTAATAGTAATGCCTAAAAACATTTTAAATTCACTTTGTTGTTTATAAACAGCCATAGGGTCATCATTAGCAATATTTTCTAAAGTCATATTTACATAACCATCACCTAAAAATGACCTAACAAAATCACCATCATTAGCAGCAGAGAAAACTCCTACTGCGCAAAAAAATGTAAAAACAAGAAATGCAATTAGCAATTCACGACGATTGTGGTAAAATAATGTAGGAAATTCTGTTTTCCAAAAGCTGATTATTCTGTTTTTTGGTTCTTTTTTTGTCTTATATATCTTTTGATGCGCCTCTGAAGCCAAAGAATTTAAAAAAAAAGCAGTGTTGCTACCAGGGTAAAAAGTCTTAGCATAGCTAAGGTGATCGGTAATTTCAATATACAAATCAGACAATTTGTTTGGGTCAATTTCCGTTTTCTTTGCCAGGACACTTTCAAAAGTAGTCCATTTGTCTTTATTTTGCTTTACAAAGGCAGCTTCGCGCATTGGCTTTTAAGATTTGTACCAAAGAAACTAAAATATGAACGAAATTCAAATAGAAACTGCTCAAAATATTAGCATTCATCAAAATGCTGCACATTTGGGTGATAGGATGCTAGCCTATATTATAGATAGCATTGTTATTTTTGTTTATACGTTATTAATGATTCTTTTACTGGTATATATGAACATTACTTTTGAAGATATGTGGCATTTGTATTTAATTGTAACATTGCCAGCTTTCTTCTATTATTTGTTGTTAGAGTATTTTATGAATGGCTCTACAGTTGGTAAAAAAATAATGTCTATAAGAGTTGTAAAACTAGATGGCTCTACACCAAATTTTTCTAGTTATTTTATACGTTGGATTATGCGTATTGTAGATGTGTTAATGTCTTCAGGAGGTGTTGCGGTACTTACAATATTGTTAAGAGGTAACGGACAGCGATTGGGAGATATAGCAGCAGGGACTACAGTAATTACTGAAAAGAAAAAGGTAAAGCTGCAAGATACTATGGTAGCTAACTTACCAGAAACTTATAGACCTAGTTACCCACAAGTAACCGTTTTTAAAGATGCAGAAATGCAAACCATTAAAGAGCTGTTTAGCTCTGCAAAACGCAATGGAGACCATAATGTTATTGTTTCATTATCAAAAAAAATAAAAGAAGTAACCAATATAACAACCCAAGAGAAGCCTATAGATTTTGTAGCAACTGTTATAAAAGATTACATTTACTACACACAAGAATTATAGCGTATGTTTTATTTGGTTATAGATATTTTAGGAACCATAGCGTTTGCAATATCTGGTGTGTTGGTAGCAATGGATAAAAAACTAGATCCTTTTGGAGTTTTTATAGTTGCTTTTGTAACAGCGGTAGGTGGTGGTACTTTAAGAGATTTATTATTAGGTAATACACCAGTTACTTGGTTATTACAACCCATTTATATTTACACTATTTTAATAACAGTTGTGTTGTCTATATTGTTTAGGAAGCAATTAAAATACTTAAGAACATCTTTATTTTTGTTTGATACTATTGGTATTGGTCTGTACACATTAGCAGGTGTAGAAAAAGGTTTAGACGCAGATTTATTACCCGTAATGTGTATTGTAGTAGGTACAATAACAGCTTGTTTTGGAGGTGTTATAAGAGATATTTTGTGTAATGAAATACCTGTAATATTTAGAAAAGAGGTATACGCCACGGCTTGTATAATAGGGGCAAGCAGTTACTTTTTTTTAATAAAGTTACCCATAAAACCCAACTACATTTATGTAGTTTGCATTTTAATTGTAATAACGGTGCGTTTGTTGGCTGTTAAGTTTAAAATTGCCTTACCAACAATATACCCTCCGGTAGAAAGCAAAAAGTAGTTACTTTACAACCTCGGCTTTAATAATAAAAATGTTTTGCTTAGGCCAATCGCCTTCATCTACAGGTTGTCTGTTAATTAAATCTACCACATCCATACCTTTTATAACTTTTCCAAAAGGAGTATAATCTTTATCTAAATGGTAAGACCCAGGCTTTGTAACAACAATAAAAAACTCATAAGGAGAAGCTAACTTATGTGGGTTGTCATTTTCACTACTAGGCATAGATATAACACCTCTATGGTGTTTGTGTCCTTTTTTTGTATCTGGAGGCAATAAATACCTGCCAATTTCACCTCTTTTTTTAGCGGTTTTTCTGTTGTCAGCATTACCGCCTTGAATAATAAAATTTTTAACTACTCTGTGAAAATAGGTGTCGTTAAAATATCCTTTTTTAGTTAGGTAAATAAAATTTGCCTTGTGGTAGGGTACATTATCAAAAAGTTGTAATGTAAAACTACCAAGGTTGGTTGTAATTTTTACTTTATCTTCTTTTAATGTTTTGTTGTATTCATAAAAAAAAGGAATAGCATTTTCTTCTGTAAGTACAAATTTTTCTTCTTTTTTAGTAACTTTAGAACTGTCTACTGCAACAGTATCATTTTTAACTTTAGTCTGTTTAACTTTTTGTTTGGGTTTGGGTGTATTGTTGCAACCAGTAGTTAAAATTAATAGTAATAGTATAGCGTAAGATAGTATCTTTGTATTCATGAATTTTGATGATTTTACCAAAAGAATTTCAAAAATAAAGAATCTTCCATTATTAGGTGAAGAATCTCATAATAAAATGGCTCCGTCTATTAGAATTGATGAGCTAAGTAGAATGAAAAACCAACGCGATAAAGCACGTAAGGCAGCTGTTATGGCATTATTTTATCCTACAAAGGAAAATAGTACTAATTTGCTGTTAATGTTACGTAAAACCTATAAGGGTGTACATTCCAATCAGGTTGGTTTTCCTGGAGGGAAAGTAGAGAAAGAAGATGAGAATTTGTTGCATACTGCTTTAAGAGAAACTTATGAAGAAGTTGGTGTGCCTCAAAATAAAGTTCAGGTTATGGGCAAATTGTCTTCAATTTATATACCTCCAAGTAATTTTGAAGTTCAGCCTTACATTGGTGTGTATCCTAACCCTACGCCTTTTGTAATACAGGAGTCAGAGGTAGAGCATTTGGTAGAGGTTTCTCTACTAGATTTTATGGATGATAGTAAAATTAGTACTCAAAATTTAACAACTTCTTATGCTAAAAATATTGATGTACCTGCTTTTAAATTAAATGGTTACGTGGTTTGGGGGGCAACTGCAATGATTATGAGTGAACTTAAAGAGCTACTAAAACAATTGTTATAATTATATAAATTTGTAGATTTGGCAACACAACAATAATTATGGGTTTATTTAAAAAGAATCCTTTTGGGCATATACTATTTTTAAAAAAATGGTTAATACGCGTTGCGGCAGTAATAACACACCGCAGGTACAAAGGGTTTAATAAATTAGAAATAGAAGGATCACAAATACTTAGAGATTTGCCAGATAAAGGCGTGCTTTTTGTGTCTAATCATCAAACTTATTTTGCAGATGTGGTAGCAATGTTCCATGTTTTTAATGCAAGTTTAAGCGGTAGAGAAGATTCTATTAGAAACATAGGTTACATTTGGAAACCAAAGCTTAATATGTATTATGTAGCTGCTGCAGAAACAATGAAAAAAAGTCTTTTAACTAAGATTTTGGCTTATGCAGGTTCTATTAGTATACAGCGTACTTGGCGTGCAGACGGGCAAGATGTAAAAAGGCAAGTAAAAATGAGTGATATATCTAACATTGGTACTGCTTTAGAAGATGGTTGGGTTATTACTTTTCCGCAAGGAACAACCACACCTTGGAAACCTTTACGTAAAGGAACGGCGCATATTATAAAAAAATATAAGCCAATAGTTGTGCCAGTAGTAATAGATGGCTTTAGACGTTCTTTTGATAAAAAAGGTTTACGTATTAAGAAAAAAGGTATTTTACAATCTATGGTTATAAAAGAACCTTTAGATATAGATTATGAAAACGACTCTTTTGAGTCTATTATAGATAGGTTAGGACACGCTATAGAGCAAGATCCATCTTTCTTAAAAGTAATCTCTAAGGCAGATTTAAAAGCTTTGGAAGAAGAAAACGAACTTAGAAAGTGGAAGTTAGATTAGTTTTAGCATTTAACCTCTTTACAAAAAACAAAAACCATCTGTAAAATTCAGATGGTTTTTTTGGTTATAAAAAGGGCTGTTTGGTTTAAATTTCCATTTTCTTTAGTTCAAAGTAATTTCTATTAAGCTTTTTAAGTAATAATCCATATAGTAAAAAGTAGATTAATGCAAAAAGTACGGTTGTTACTAGTGCAACCACAATAAAAGTAATTACCATTATAGATTTAAACTTCTCTGGAGATATACCTTGTGGTAACTCTTGGTTGTATACAGTAGTAAGCATATTTGGGTCAAAATAAACAGTAAAAGCTTGTGCAAGCATTGTAAATAATAACATTCCTAAGCTAAATATTATATAGTACTTTACAGTTTTTCTTGTGCGTATAATGTTTTTCATTAATGTTTTAGAGTCGTCTAAAACAGATATTTCCTTGTATCTTTTGTAAAACTGAAAAATAAAATAAAAAATACATGTGTATTGTATAAAAGTTACAATCATAAAAAATGTGCCGTAGGCATTGCCGTAGTACATTTTTGATACGTGCTCTCTTGTGCTAGGAAAAATAAAAAGTATATTAGGTAGTAAAAACTCTAAAATACTAATTATAAATATCCACTTTACGATAGAAGAAGATCTCTTCCATATCATTTTGTAAATATCATTGTAAGACAATTTAGGAAGCTCATCTCCCTTTTTTTGCCAATCTTTTTTTAAGATATCCAATTCATCCATATATATTAAGGATTTAAAATGGTTTTTAATTTTTTCTTTATTCTATTCATCTTTACTCTGGCATTAACCTCAGAAATACCTAGTGTTTCAGATATTTCCGCATAGTCTTTATCCTCTAGGTAAAGAAACACTAATGCTTTGTCTATGTCTCCTAGCTGCTTTACTGCTTTGTACATTAATTTTAGTTGTAATTCTTCTGTTTCATCATATTCATCGGCCTTAATTTTAAAAATTACAGACTCATAACTTTGTGTACTTACTTTTCTTTTAGATTTTCTGTATAATGTAATTGCAGTATTTAACGCAACTCTGTACATCCAGGTACTAAACTTAGAGTCACCTCTAAATTTAGGGTACGCTTTCCATAACTGTATTGTTATTTCCTGAAACAAATCATTATGAGCATCTTTATCATTAGTGTATAGTGTACAAACCTTGTGAACAATATTTTGGTTGTTCTCTAGTTCTGTTACAAAAGCATGTTCTAATTCTTTACTCACTTTTAAGTAGATAGTTGTAGCCTGTTAGTAGTTGTAATTTTGTATTTGTTACAAATAAATTTAAAATTATTTTCTAGGGTGGTAGTTTTCAATAACTTGGCTTAAGTGTTTTCTATCTATGTGTACGTATACTTCAGTTGTTGTAATACTTTCGTGACCTAACATTTGTTGTATAGCTCTTAAATCTGCTCCGTTTTCTAAAAGATGTGTTGCAAATGAGTGGCGTAGTGTATGCGGACTAATTGTTTTTTTTAACCCAATGGTTTCTGCAAGTTGTTTAATAATTGTAAAAATCATTGCACGGGTTAATTGCCTACCTCTTCTGTTTAAAAACAAAATATCTTCAAACCCTTTTTTAATGTTTAGATGATTTCTTATTTCATCCTTATATATATTAATGTACTTTTTATTAATGTTGCTAATAGGAACAAAACGTTGTTTGTCTCCCTTTCCTGTAACTCTTATAAAGTCTTCTTTAAAAAATAAGTCAGATAGTCTTAAGTTGGTAAGCTCAGACACACGTAAGCCACAACCATATAAAGTTTCTAACATAGCTCTATTGCGTTCACCTTCTGGTTTACTTAGGTCAATTGCATCTATTAAATCGTTAATTTCCTCAACAGACAGTGTATCTGGCAGCTTTCTTCCAATTTTTGGAGCTTCTATTAAATCCATAGGATTATCTGCTCTGTAATCTTCAAAAATTAAATAATTAAAAAAACTTTTTAGGCCAGATATAATTCTTGCTTGCGACCTAGGGTTAATACTTGCAGAAATTTCATAAATAAATTGCTGTGTAGTTTCCTTAGAGATAGAAATAGGAGATTCGGTGATGTTTTTTTTGTTTAAAAATGTAATTAATTTTTCAACATCTAAAACGTAATTCGTAATAGAATTCTCCATTAACCCTCTTTCAATTTTTAGAAAGTGTTGATAATCAGTTAATCCCTGTCTCCATTTCATATAGGTTAAAATTAAGTTAATAATTTGGATAAAAAAAGAGTTTTAAAACCCCTGTTTTTTATGTTTTTTACTCACCACAAATACTTACATTTACACAACAAAAACTGTAAGTAAACAAAATTAACAAACTATGTTTACTGCATAATTATAAACTAAAAATTAAAATTATTTTTATGAAAAAGTTATTTATTGTAGCTATCACAGCTCTAGGATTTACTTTTGCTGCACAAGCACAAGATGCAGCTACTTCTACTAACGGTGGTCAAACTGCTCAAGGTAAATGGTTAATTGAAGCTAACACTGGTTTTGGTGGTCAAGGTGGAACTCAAGCGGCTAGTACTTCTTTTGGTTTAACATCTGTAGATGGTGAAACTGCTTGGTCTTTAGGTGCTGAAGGTGGTTACTTTGTTGCTGATGATTTAGCGGTAAAAGTTGGTTTAGGTTACCAAGACTTAGGGGATGATGAAAGTGCATTTTCTTATAAAGTAGGTGCTAAATATTACATCGCTAGTATGATTCCTGTACAAGTTGATTATACAGGTACGAGTATTAAAGATGCAGATGAAAATCCTAGCTTTTTAGGTTTGCAAGGTGGTTATGCTATTTTCTTAGGTGAAAATGTTAGTATTGAGCCAGGTTTACGTTATAACATTGCTTTAAATGATGACTCATTTTTTAATGAAGATGTTTTTCAATTAAACATAGGTTTCGCTTTACATTTCTAAGCAAAAACTCACTAATAGTATTAAAAGCTGTCTAATATTTTAGGCAGCTTTTTTTATAAAGTTAAATGTTAACCTTATGTGAAATGTAGTTTTTTTATTACATTAAAAGTAGGTTTGTTGTGTATATTTGCTTTTGAATTTTTAAACAAAAATATTTATTTCATGAAAAAGTTATTTATTGCAGCTATTGCAAGTTTGGGGTTTGTCATTGGAGCTCAAGCTCAAGAAGGTTTTGGAGCAGGTGTTAATTTAGGTATTCCAATGGGAGATTTAGATGATTTTTATGGCTTTAATGCAGGTGTTGATATACAGTATTTAGGTGCTGTTTCAGAAACTTTTTATGCTGGGGGTACTATTGGGTATTCTCACTATTTTGGTAAAACTTATGATGCAGGTCCTGGTATTGAAATAGAGCAAGAAGATATTCAGTTTTTGCCAATTGCTGCCGTAGCTAAATTTATGATTACAGAAGATTTTTCTGTAGGTACAGATTTAGGTTATGCTCTTGGCCTTAAGGAAGATGTAGATGGTGGTTTTTATTACCGTCCTAAATTAGGTTATAGAATAGCAGATTCAATTGAGCTTAACTTATCATATGCTGGTATTAGTTTGGAAGATGATATAAATGCATCTACTTTTAACATAGGATTTATGTTTCAGTTGTAAAAATAACTGATATAGAATATTTAAAAGGAAGCCAATTGGCTTCCTTTTTTTATGCGTAATATTTAGTATTTTTACCATATGAAAATACTTATAATCAATGGGCCAAACCTAAATCTTTTAGGTAAAAGAGAGCCAACAATATATGGTAACACAACGTTTGTAGATTATTTTGCTAAGCTACAACTTAACTTTAAAAATGTTGAGCTTAGTTATTACCAGTCTAATATAGAAGGTGAACTTATATCTAAAATACAAGAAGTTGGTTTTTCTTATGATGGTATTGTACTAAATGCAGCTGCTTACACGCATACATCTATTGGTATTGGAGATGCAATAAAAGCTATAGAAACCCCAGTTGTAGAGGTGCACATCTCTAATACATTTGGGCGTGAAGAATTTCGTCATCAATCTTATATATCTCCCGTTGCTAAAGGCGTAATACTTGGTTTTGGCTTACAGAGTTATGACTTGGCTATACAGAGTTTTTTAGCTACAAAATAAAGCATCTATAATGCATAAAACATATTTTAACTGGAGTAGTGGTAAAGACTCTGCCTTGGCATTGTATAAGATGCAACAGTCTAATGCGTATAAAGTAGATAGACTTGTAACTTCTGTAAACTCTACATTTAATAGGGTATCTATGCACGGTTTGCGTTTACCGCTTTTAGAGGCGCAAGCAAAAGCAATTGGTTTGCCTTTACAGACCATTATGTTAAATGCAGATGTGTCTATGTCTAGTTATAATGAGGTTATGAAAACCACAATGCAAGGTTTAATTCTTAAAGGTTATACACACGCAGTTTTTGGTGATATTTTTTTAGAAGATTTAAAAAAGTATAGAGAAGACAAACTCAAAGAAGTTGGGGTAAAAGGTGTTTTTCCGCTATGGAAACAAGACACAAAAGTGTTGCTTAAAGAATTGGTGCAATTGGGTTTTAAAGCAATTACAGTTTGTGTTAATGCTAAATTGTTAGATGAGTCTTTTGTTGGTAGAGAGGTAGATGAAAGTTTTTTTAATGATTTACCAGAGAATGTAGATCCTTGCGGAGAAAACGGAGAGTTTCATACGTTTGTGTATGATGGACCTATTTTTAAGCAACCTGTGAGTTTTACAGTAGGCGAGAAAGTGCAGAAAGGATATGCGCCAACGACTAACAAAGATGACAATTGCTTTAAAAAAGATGAAGATACTACTTGGGATACTTCCTTTTGGTATTGTGATCTTTTGCCTAAATAAAAAAAGCCCTATGCTTTTAAGGCTTTAGGGCTAAAATATTTTTCTTCAATATAAAATGTACCAAAAGGTAGTAAAGACGCTATAAATAAGATAGCGTACCTTTTAATTCCCCATTTTAGATGTCTGCATACAAAAAATGCTAATATGGCATAAGCTATAAATAGTACACCGTGTGCATTACCAATATAAATGTTAGGGGCTTTAATATCTGCCATATATTTTAAAGGCATGCCAACACCAAATAATAATAGGTAAGATATTCCTTCTAGTATGGCAATAAGTCTAAATGCTTTAATCATATTTTTAAATTTAAAAAAGCCTAAAATCTAAGTGTAAAAAAACGCTTAGACTTTAGGCAATTTATGTATAAGTTTAGTTAACTATTACAAGTGTATAACCTCGTCATAAGCATCTGCTACGGCTTCCATAACAGCTTCACTCATTGTTGGGTGCGGGTGTATAGCTTTTAGTATTTCATGACCAGTAGTTTCTAGTTTACGTGCAACAACTGCTTCTGCAATCATATCTGTAACACCAGCACCAATCATATGGCAACCTAACCACTCACCGTATTTAGCATCAAAAATAACTTTTACAAAACCATCTGGAGTGCCAGAGGCTTTTGCTTTTCCACTAGCAGAGAATGGGAATTTACCTATTTTTAAGTCAAATCCTTTTTCTTTTGCTTGTTTTTCTGTTAAACCAACAGAGGCAACCTCAGGAATACAGTATGTACAACCAGGAATGTTACCATAATCTATAGGTTCTACGTGCATACCTGCTATTTTTTCTACACAAAGAATACCTTCTGCAGAAGCAACGTGTGCTAAAGCTGGTCCTGGAGTAACGTCTCCAATTGCGTAGTAACCAGGTATGTTAGTTTGGTAATAATCATTTACCATAATTTTGTCTCTGTCTGTAGCAATACCAACGTTTTCTAAACCAATGTTTTCTATGTTAGTTTTAATACCTACAGCAGATAAAACAACATCTGCTTGTATAATTTCTTCTCCTTTGCTTGTTTTTACGTAAACACTAACTCCGTTGCCAGAAGTATCTACTTTAGTAACCTCTGAAGAAGTTTTAACTTTAATGCCAGCTTTTTTAAAGCTACGCTCTAATTGTTTAGAGATATCTTGGTCTTCTACAGGTACTACATTAGGTAAATATTCTACAACTGTAACCTCTGTACCTATAGAGTTGTAAAAGTATGCAAACTCCATACCTATTGCACCACTACCAACTACTACCATTTTTTTAGGTTGTTCAGGTAAAGACATTGCTTCTCTGTATCCAATAATTTTTTTTCCGTCTTGCGGTAAACTTGGTAACTCTCTACTACGTGCGCCAGTTGCAACAACAATGTGGTCTGCGCTATATTCGGTTTCTTTACCATCTGCATCTTTAACAGCTATTTTTTTACCAGCTTTTAAAGTACCGTAACCTTTTATGACTTCAATTTTGTTTTTCTTCATTAAAAATTGAACTCCTTTACTCATCCCTTCAGCAACACCACGACTACGCTTAATAATGGCTCCAAAATCTTTATCAACATTTTCAGCATTTAAACCATAGTCACCAGCGTGTTTTAAATACTCAAAAACCTGAGCAGATTTAATTAATGCTTTGGTAGGGATACAACCCCAATTTAGACATACACCGCCTAAACTTTCTTTTTCTACAATAGCTGTTTTTAAACCTAATTGTGAAGCTCTAATAGCAGTTACATAACCACCTGGTCCACTACCTAAAACAATAACATCAAAATTGCTCATATATATACTTTTTTTTGTCTCAAATTTTAATCTCACAAATGTACAAAACCAATTAGCAATTAGCAATTACCAAAATCTATAAATATGAATAATAACATATTGCTAACTTTTTAGTACTTATCTTTATATTTTATACATAAAAACAAACACTATTTAATGATGAAAACAACAAAATTTGCTTTTTTACTGCCATTTTTAATGTTTGCAGCAATTGTGCAATCACAGTCTAATGACGTAAAAATACAAGTAGATAAGCTTACGCCGCAAATGTATATGTTAACAGGGCAAGGTGGTAACATAGGTGTTTTTGTTGGAGAAGAATATGTGTTAATGATAGATGACCAGTTTAGTAGGTTAAGCACAAAAATAAAGCAGGCAATAAAAAGCATTACAACTAAACCAATTGCATACTTGCTTAATACGCATATGCACGGAGACCACACTGGTGGCAATGCTAATTTTAACAACCAAACAACTACTATAATTGCACATCAAAAAGTTAGAGAACGATTGGTAAATGAGAATGAAAAGGCATTTTTGTCTAAAAAAATAGATTCTGTTACCGCACATAAGAAATTACCAGAAATTACATTTTCTGATACAATGTTGTTATATGATGCAGATGAAACTATAATGGCTATTCATGTGCATAACGCACATACAGATGGCGATGCGCAAATTTATTTTAGTAAAAATAATGTATTGCATATGGGAGATACGTATTTTTCTGGTAAATACCCTTATATAGATTTAAATCGTGGTGGTAGTGTAGGAGGTTATATAAATGCATTAAAGAAAGCGGCTATTTTAGCAAATGAAGACACAAAAATTATACCTGGTCACGGAAAATTATCAAATAAAAAAGAGTTAGAAAGTTATATTTTAATGTTAGAAACCATTTATGTTAATGTGAAGAAAGAAATTGGCGCAGGTAAAAGCCTAGAGCAAGTAATAGCTAATAAGCAAATTACTGCTAATTATGATGCTACTTATGCGTGGAGTTTTATATCTGCGGAAAAAATTAGAGAAACATTTTATAAAAGCTTAATGAATAAGTAGTGGTTATTTCCCAAACATTTTTTTGTTAAACTCTTCAGATTTTCCTGCAGGTATAGATAGTGATTGCCATTTTTTACCTTTTAACATTCTGCCAACATATGCAATTTGGGCAATGTGGCCAGCATAGTGTGCTAATTGTCTGCTAACTGCTGCCATTACAGAATGCTCTACAGCTCTAATTTTAATTTTAGTATTAAAATTGTCTTCGTTTATATTATCTATTGCAGTAAATAAGCAATCCCAACCCTTGTTCCAGTGTAGTAGCATTTCTTCCTTATTTTGGTATGGAGCAACAAACTCAGATTCTCTATTTCGCCATTCTTTTTCTCCGTCTTCTGTAAAAAAGTTTGTCCACCTGCTGAGCATATTACCTACCATATGTTTTACAATTATAGCTATACTATTGTCTGCTTCACCATAAGTCCAATGCAAATCTTCATTGGTAAGTTGGTCAAATGTTTTTTCTGCCATTGTTTTGTTTCGGTTAAACTCAAACAACATACTTTCTTTATAGTCATCAACAAAACTCATTCTTATTTTTTTAAAGACGGATTAAAATTTAAACTAGCAGAATTTATGCAGTAACGTTGCCCAGTAGTTTCTTGTGGGCCATCATCAAAAACGTGACCTAAATGTCCGCCACAATTAGCACAAACGGTTTCTACTCTTGTCATACCATGACTAGTGTCTTTTATGTATTCAATAGCGCCTTCTACTGCTTCATCAAAAGAAGGCCAGCCGCAACCGCTTTCAAATTTATGATCCGCTTCAAAAAGTTTAGCATTACAGCCTTTGCAATTGTAGCTTCCATCTTTAAAATGAAGATTAAATTCGCCGGTGTGTGGGTATTCTGTTCCTTTGTTTCTTAAAACGTTGTAAGACTGTTCAGGAAGCAGAGCTTTCCATTCTTCTTCGGTTTTTTCTACTGTATATTTTTTACTCATTATTTTGTAGGTGTAAATTTTAAAGCAGCGCCATTAATACAGTGTCTTTCTCCTGTTGTTTTTGGTCCGTCGTTAAAAACGTGACCTAAATGTCCGCCACAAACAGCGCAATGTTCCTCAGTGCGCTTGTATCCAATTTTATAATCAACATCAAAAGCTACATTGCCTTCTATTGTTCTATCAAAACTTGGCCATCCCGTACCAGATTTAAATTTATGTTCGCTTTTAAATAAAGGTGTATTGCATGCAGCACAACTATAAATTCCTTTTTCTTTAATATTTAATAGTTCGCTAGAAAAAGCACGTTCTGTACCTGCTTTACGCAATACGTTATATTGTAATGGAGTTAATTGAGCTTTCCATTCTGCATCTGTTTTTTCAACTTTAGCTAAAGTTTGTTTTTTTGTAGCTTCCTTTGTTTTTTGCGAGTTTCCTTTGCAACTTAAAAATAGGGCTACTACACTTAAAATTAGTAATTTCTTATACATCATCTTTATATTTTAAGGTTATTCAAATTTAGTCGATTTTAAACGCAATTCCTATCAAATTTAAGACATAAAAAAAGCCTCTACTTTTAAAAGCAGAGGCTAGTTATATTGTATAGTATTTTTACTATAAAGAAACGTGTATGATATTTTCTTCTTTAGTATCTAAAATGCCCATAACGTCATTAATATTTCCGGTATCTAATTTACCATTTACAGCTTCTGCAGGTAAAATAGCCACTCTAAATACTTGATTATCTGTATCTGCAGATTGTAAGGTTGAAAGATCAAAATCTGAATCTAAAAAGAACCTAGCATCTACAAAAGTATGATCGTAATTATAAATTAAAGTACCTTGGTCTAACAATCTAGTTTGTGGCATTAAACGCCAAACGTCTATAGGTTGTCCGTCCGTTCCATCTAATTGTTCCCATAAAATATAAACTAAAACAACGTCAGATTCAAAAACTTCAACAGTGTTAGGGAATTCAAAGGTTAATTCATAATTATTTTCATCAGAGAAGGTTCCGCTAACTTCATATATACTTCCTGTAATGTTTACACCATCTAATCCATCTACACCGTCAATTCCATCAGACCCGCTACAAGCCGTTAAAATTATTGCAAATATTGCTGCTACTGCTAAGGTAATTTTTTTCATAATATATAATTTGTTTCGTTTTTCTTTTTTTGAATGATTCAAAAAGCGTTCCAAATTTAAAATTAGAGAATTTATTTTGTAATTAAACTAAACAATTGAGATATTATCTATGATATTATTAAGACATAGAATATTTTTGTATTTTTAAAAACACACTAAACACATTACTATTATGAGAAAAATATTTTTAGTATTAACTATTTTTATAGCGGTTTCTGCTTGTAAAACAAATCCGTTTACAGGTAAAAAAACATTGAATATGTATCCTAACAGTTCAATATTTCCTACTGCTTTTGCGCAATATGATCAATTTTTAAATGAAAATAAAACAATAACAGGTACTAGCGAGGCAAAAATGATAACTTCTGTTGGGCAACGTATAGCCTCTGCTGCAGAACGTTGGTTAACGGCAAACGGCTATCCGGGTTATTTAAAAGATTATAAATGGGAATATAATTTGGTAGATGATGCAACTGTAAATGCTTGGTGTATGCCAGGTGGTAAAATTGTTTTTTACACAGGTATTTTACCAATTTGTCAAGATGAAACAGGTATAGCTGTTGTAATGGGGCATGAGGTAGCACATGCGTTAGCTGATCATGGGGCGCAGCGTATGTCTGCAGGACAGCTACAACAAATTGGAGCAGTTGCCGGTAATGTTTTAATTAAGGACGAAGGAACAAAAAATACATTTAACCAAGCATATGGCATAGGGTCCCAAGTAGGGGTAATGTTACCTTTTAGTAGAGGTCATGAAACTGAAGCAGACCGTATAGGATTGCAAATTATGGCTATTGCTGGTTATAACCCAGATGAAGCAGCAGAGCTTTGGAAAAGAATGAAAGCAAATAGTGGAGGACAGTCTCAGCCAGAATTTATGAGTACGCACCCATCTAACGACACAAGAATAAATAACTTAACACAATGGGCACCTGCAGCTAAGGAAGAAGCCAAAAAATTTGGAGTAACTTCTTTTAAGTAACATTGGCGTAAAAGTAAAATTCATTAATAATTGTATATTAGAGCTGTTCAAAACTAAATTTGAACAGCTCTAATATTTTTATTTATGACCAGTATTGCATTAGTAAAAGGAAGCAAAAAACTTTTAAACGCCTGGGCCTTTTATGATTGGGCAAACTCTGTTTACAGTTTAGTTATAGCATCTGCAATATTTCCTATTTTTTATGGAGCCCTATTTAGGGCTGCTAACATAGAAAAAGTAACCGTATTTGGCGGCGAAATTGCCAGGGCTCCTTTAATTAGTTATACCACATCATTAGCGTTTGTTTTTATAGCTATTATTACACCTTTAATTTCTGGAGTAGCAGATTATTTAGGAAATAAAAGGATGTTTATGAAGTTCTTTTGCTATTTAGGAGGTGTGTCTTGTATTGGTTTGTATTGGTTTTCATTAGAAAATATATACTTTGGTTTGGTTTGTTTTTTTATGGGGTTGGTTGGTTTTTGGGTAAGTTTTGCTATAAACAATTCTTATTTGCCAGATGTTGCGCATCCAGAACAAATGGATGCTATTAGTGCCAAAGGTTTTTCTATGGGGTATGCGGGTAGTGTTTTGCTATTACTTTTTAATTTACTTATGGTAATGAGGCCAGAAATTTTTGGTATTGAGACAGATACTAATGGTATTGCAGAACTTAAAGCAATGAAGTATTCTTTTGTTACTGTTGGTATTTGGTGGATAATTTTTAGTCAATATACATTTTATTATTTACCAAAAGGTAATAAGCAAGAAGGTGACCGCAGTAATGTAATCTTAAATGGATTTAAAGAATTAAAAGGAGTTTGGGGGCAACTTGGAAGTCAGGTTAAATTAAAGCGTTATTTAATAGCTTTTTTTGTGTATAGTATGGCTGTACAAACAGTAATGCTAATTGCTACTTATTTTGGAGAAGAAGAAATTGCTTGGGGGACAGATAAAGAGCGTACAACAGGCTTAATAGTTAGTATTTTAGTGATACAAATAGTTGCCATTCTTGGTGCATTAGTAACAGCAGCAGCATCTAAAAAGTTTGGAAATGTAAAAACACTTGCAGTAGTAAATATATTATGGGTAGTAATATGTGTTTATGCCTTTTTTATGGTAACACCTATAGATTTTTATATTGGTGCAGGCTGTGTAGGTTTGGTTATGGGTGGTATACAAGCATTGTCTAGGTCTACTTACTCTAAGTTTTTACCAAATACTAAAGATACTACGTCTTTTTTTAGTTTTTATGATGTTGCCGAAAAAATTGGAATTGTAATTGGTACTTTTTTATACGGTTTTGTGGCGCAAGTAACAGGTAGTATGCGTAATGCTATTGTGTTTTTAGCAATATTTTTTATTGCTGGGGTTGTATTGCTTTTACGTGTAAATAAGAAGTAATCAATACAGTAGTATTTGTAATAAAAAAAAGAGAGGTTGTAAATAGCACCTCTCTTTTTTTTTGTTTATAGTTTTTTATCCTTTAGAAACACCACCAGAACCAGAGGTTTTACTTTCTATTTTTTTAGGATTACCTCTGTATTTAATATCTCCAGAACCAGATACTCTAGCGTCTATAGTTTCTTTTGCAGTTACCTTAATATCTGCAGAACCAGATACTAATGCTTTTACATAGTCTGCTTCTAAATCATATGCAGAGATGTCTCCAGAACCAGAAACTCTAACTGTAAAGTCGGTAGCAGAGCCACTAAGATTTATGTCTCCAGATCCAGACATACTAGCTTTTAGTTCTTTTGTTTTAACTTTTAGGTTTATGTCTCCTGAGCCAGATATACTAGTTTCAAAAGTATTACTTACTAATGTTGTTTTGCCAATAATATCTCCAGAGCCAGATAATGTGGCTTCATTAATATGTTCTACAGGTACGGTAACTAATAATTTACTGTTTCTAGATGGAGATAAATTCATCCCTTTTTCAGCTTTAATCACAAGTTTACCATTCTTAACTTCGGTTTTAATGTGGCTTATAATATTTTCATCTCCGTGAAGTGTAATTTTTCCTTCTTTACCATCTATAAGTTCTACATCAAAAAAACCAGATACAGATATTACTTCATAATCACCTACATTTCTAGAGTCTGTAATAATGTTTCCGTTTCCTTTAACGCGTTTGCCCCATTGTGCATTTGCTGTAATTGCTATAGATAAAGCTAAGCTAAGTGTTAGTATTTTTTTCATAGTATGTGTTCTTGTTAATTTTTATGTATTGATATGCTTCCGTACTCGGTAGTTATGTTTACAAAGTTATTGCTGTTTTCTGATCCGCAAGAGCCTTTATAATTTTTTTGTGAGTTTTTAACTTCTTTTAAACTTAGGTTGCAATTGTCTACACCACTAATTCCTCCGTATGAAGATTTTAGGTTAAACTTAAAATTATAATTGTTATTGTACCCAACCTTAACACCTGTGTAATCTGCATTTATTATTACGTTGCCACAGTTTTCTGTAAGTTCAGAAATTTTTATAGAACCATAATCTGCATCTAAAGTGACGTTTCCGTTTACTTTACCAAGTTTTATACTAATGTAATCTCCACTACCTTTTATATTTTTAGCTTGGTTTACAGATATGCTACCATAATCACTAGTGTAGTCTATGTCTTGCGCGTTAATTATAGATGCGCTAGTATAGTCTGTGTTTAATATTAAGTTGCCTGCTTTAGTAATAGTAAAACCAGAATAGTCTGCATTAATTTTGGCGCTGTTAACGTAATCTATTTCAGATTTAGAGGTGTAATCAAAATTTAAGTTGTTGTTGCGTCCTCTTAATTCACCAATATCTAGCCTACCATAATCACAGTTTATGGTTGCGTGGCCATCAATCCTATCTAAAGTAATAGAACCATAATCATTAGTTAAGTCTATGTTATTTTTAACAGGTAGTTTAATAGTGTAGTTAATTTGCATATTAACGTTGTTGCTATTTCCCCAGCCCCAACTGCTGCTTTTGGCTATGTTGGTTTTAGCAGAAACGGTACTGCTAGACCCTTCAAAATTTACGGTAATATTGTCTAGTTTACGCTGAACTTTTTCTTCGTTATTACCACTAGTTTTAATATGTACTTCTATTTCTATACGGTTTTGATCCCATGAAGTAATATTAAGGTTGCCGTATTTGTTGTTAACTTTTAGTAATGCATTAGTATTAACAGTAAAGTTTTTTTTAATGGTTTTTTCTTTTGTGTATTTGCCTTTGTCATTATTGGCAGTACTTAGAAAAGGAATGGTAAGTAAGAGTAAAGTTATAATCTTATAGTGTAAAGTTTTCATCATTATAGTTCTTTAAATTTTTAATAGTATCAATTTGTTCCATAACATCTTTTACAAGATCTATTCTGGTTTGGTAATTGGTTATTATGGCGCTTAGTATAAGTTTTGTGTTGCCGCCGTTTACAAGGTTTTGTTCTAGTTTTTTATAGTCATTTTCTAATTTAGTTAACTGTAAAAGAGTATCATCTATAATTTTTTTAGTACTAGGAGATGTTTCTTTTTTTAATTCATTTACCTGATTATTAATTAAACTTGCAAAGTAAAACTTGGTTTCAGTTATTTCTGGGGCTATTTCTGCAATTTGCTCGTTAGTAGTTTGCTTTTGGTAAAAATATGAGAAACCTATTGCACATAAAAAAGCTATAGATGCTGCAATAGCAAATGGTCTCCAAGAGCGTTTATTATGTCTTTTGTTACTAGTGTTAAGCTTCTCTATAAAATTAGCAGTATGTGTGGTACTAGGTTCTTGAGTGTCAAAACTACCTTTTAACTCTTTAAATAAATTATCTATATCTATATTGTTTTTCATATGCAAGCGCTAGTTAATTGTTTACGCAAACTTTCTTTAGCTCTAGAAATTGTAGTTCTACAATTTGCATAGCTAATATTCATTATTTCACTTATTTCTTCATAGTCATACCCTTCAATTAAATGTAAGGTCAAAGAAACTCTATAATTGTCTTTCAATTGTTTCATGGCGTCCATCACTTTTTGAGCCTTCAATTGTGTTTCACCATTATCTATTGTACTACTATCATTATCTTTGACCCTGTACATTATGTCGTCTAAAGCAACTTCTGTGTTTTTTTGTTGCTTTCTGTATTGGTAAATACTATTGTTAATTACTATTCGTTTTAACCAAGCCCCAAAAGCTACTTCACCTTTATAGGTATGTAATTTTGTAAAGGCACTTAAAAACGATTCTTGCATTATATCCTCTGCTTCAGCGCTGTGTTTTACAATTCGGTATGCAGTATTGTGCATTGCTTTATAATACCTATTATAAATCTCTAGTTGTGCACTTTGCTTACCTTCTTTGCATTGTAGCAATAAAGTATTGATATGTTCTTTTTGTTGGCTCAAAAAAATGTATGGTTTGTTTTATAGATGATAGATTAATTTAATTGTTACAATTTTTTTTAATTCTGTTTGGTATTGGCATAAGAATTGACTTTATAAAGGCAATTAAACTACTGCACAAGCTACGTAATATGGGCTTTTGCTATGTATTTATAAAAATAACTAAATTTAAATAATAGATTTCTGTTTTTATTTTATGACAGAATGACTGAAATATAATTATGCGAGATTCAGAATTTGACAATTTGGCGCTACAAGGTATTAATGAAGAAGCAGAGCTTATACCATTATTAACACCTGAAGACGAGGAGGAAATGAGCAAAGAACAATTGCCAGAAATGTTACCTATTTTACCATTACGTAATACGGTACTTTTTCCGGGTGTTGTGGTGCCAATTACGGCAGGCAGAGATGCTTCTATACACTTAATTAAAGACGCTAATGAAGGGTCTAAGGTTATTGGTGTAGTTGCACAAAAAGATGAGCAAACAGAAAACCCAGGAATAGATGATATACACACTTTAGGTACTGTTGCCAGGATATTACGTGTTTTAAAAATGCCAGATGGTAATACAACAGTAATTATACAAGGTAAAAAAAGATTTGAGGTTGCAGAAGTGTTAACAGAAAAGCCTTATATGACAGCAACTGTACGTGAGGCTAGTGAGGTTAGGGCAGAGGAAGATACGCCAGAGTTTAAAGCCATTATAGAGTCTATTAAAGATATGGCTTTAAAGGTAATATCAGAGAGTCCTAACATACCTAGTGAGGCTTCTTTTGCTATAAAAAATATAGAAAGTAACTCATTTTTAATAAACTTTGTTTCATCTAACTTAAGACTGCCGGTTAAAGATAAACAAGAGTTGTTAGAGATAGAGAATTTAAAGGAAAGAGCTTTGGCTACCTTAAAATTTATGAATGTTGAAATGCAGAAACTGCAACTTAAAAACGACATTCAATCTAAGGTGCGTACAGATATGGACCGCCAACAACGAGAGTACTTTTTGCACCAACAAATGAGAACCATACAAGAAGAATTGGGTGGTGGCGCTACTGCAGAAGATGAACTAACAGAACTTAGAGAAAAGGCAAAAGACAAAAAGTTTACCAAAAAAGAAAGAGAGTACTTTAATAAAGAACTAAGTAAAATGCAGCGTATGAATCCGCAAGTAGCGGAATATGCAATACAGCGTAATTACTTAGACTTTTTTGTGAGTTTGCCATGGGGTGAATATTCTACTGATAAGTTTGATTTAAAAGCGGCTCAAAAAATATTAGACAGAGACCATTATGGCTTAGAAGATGTAAAAAAGAGAATTATAGAGTATTTAGCAGTGTTAAAACTGCGTAATGATATGAAATCTCCAATTTTATGTTTATACGGACCTCCTGGTACGGGTAAAACATCTTTAGGTAAATCTATTGCGGAGGCTTTAGGTAGAAGCTATGTTAGAATGTCTTTAGGAGGCTTAAGAGATGAGTCTGAAATTAGAGGTCATCGTAAAACTTATATTGGTGCAATGCCAGGTAGAGTTTTAAAAAATATTAAAAAAGCAGAGCACTCTAATCCTGTTTTTGTTTTAGATGAAATAGATAAGTTATCTAACAGTCATCAAGGAGACCCTTCTTCTGCCATGTTAGAGGTTTTAGATCCTGAACAAAACAATGAGTTTTATGACAATTTCTTAGAAGTTGGGTATGACCTGTCTAAAGTAATGTTTATTGCTACAGCTAATAATTTAGGAGCAATACAGCCTGCTTTAAGAGATCGTATGGAAATTATTAACGTATCTGGTTATACTATTGAAGAAAAGGTAGAGATAGCTAAAAGGCACTTGTTACCTAAGCAGTTAAAAGAACACGGTTTAAAGCCTAAAGATTTAAAAATTGGCAAAGCACAATTAGAGAAAATTGTAGAAGGTTATACAAGAGAATCTGGTGTGCGTACTCTAGATAAACAAATAGCTAAAATGGTGCGTTATGCAGCAAAATCTATAGCTACAGAAGAAGAGTATGAGGTTAAAGTAACTAATGAAATTGTAGAAAAAGTTCTTGGACCTGCTAGGTTAGAAAGAGATAAGTACGAGAATAATGATGTTGCAGGTGTTGTAACTGGTTTAGCTTGGACAAGTGTAGGTGGAGATATTTTATTTATAGAGTCTATTTTATCTAAAGGTAAAGGCGCTATGAATATTACTGGTAACCTAGGTAAAGTAATGAAAGAATCTGCAACCATAGCTTTAGAGTACATAAAATCTAATGCAGATTATTTTGGTATTAAAGACGATATTTTTGACAAGTATAATGTTCATATACACGTGCCAGAAGGTGCCACACCAAAAGATGGTCCTAGTGCAGGTGTAACAATGTTAACCTCATTGGTGTCATTATTTACACAGCGTAAAGTTAAAAAGAGCTTGGCAATGACAGGTGAAATTACACTACGTGGTAAAGTGTTGCCAGTTGGTGGTATAAAAGAGAAAATATTAGCGGCTAAAAGAGCAAGAATTAAAGAAATAATTTTGTGTGAAGATAACCGTAAAGATATTTTAGAAATAAAAGAAGAATATTTAAAGGGGCTTACTTTTCATTACGTAACAGATATGAGTCAGGTTATAGATATTGCTGTTACAAACCAAAAAGTAAAAAATCCTAAAAAAATCTAGATTACAAAAGGCTATTTAATTATATTTAAATAGCCTTTATTTAAGTACATTATTATGAAAAAAATAACAATAGCTATAGACGGGTATTCCTCTACAGGAAAAAGTACTATTGCTAAACAACTGGCAAAAGCTCTTGGCTATGTGTATGTAGATACAGGCGCAATGTATAGAGCTGTAACTTTATACGCCATAAGAAAAGGTTTTGTGTCAGAAACCAGTGAAGATTTTGAATCACTTATAGCTGCATTACCTAGTATTAGCTTAAAGTTTGTGCATAATGAAGATTTAGGCTTTTCAGAAATGTATTTAAATGATGAAAATGTAGAAAAAGAAATAAGAACGTTAGAGGTGTCTAAACAAGTTAGTAAAGTTGCAGCTGTAAAAGAAGTACGTACTAAACTTGTAGAAATGCAAAAGGCAATGGGTAAAGAAAAGGGCATTGTTATGGACGGCAGAGATATTGGATCTGTTGTTTTTCCGGATGCAGAATTTAAGGTTTTTATGACGGCTTCTCCAGAAACCAGGGCGCATAGGCGCTATAAAGAATTGTTAGATAGGGGAGACGATGTTACTTATGATGAGGTTTTAAAAAATGTTAGAAGCAGAGATTATATAGATTCTAATCGAAAAGAATCACCATTAGTTTTAGCAGAAGATGCCATTGAGTTTGACAATAGTGATATGGGACTTATAGAACAGTTTGAGCGTATGCATAATTACGCATTGCGCATTATAGAAAAACAATAATATAAAAAAACGGCAATCTAAATTTAGATTGCCGTTTTCTTTTAAAACCACTGTATTTTATAAATTTGGTATTACCAAAACTTGGTCAGGGTGTATTACGTCAGGATTTTTTAGAAGATTAGTATTTGCTTCAAAAATCTGTTTGTATTTCATAGGATCACCATAATAGTGCTTTGCAATTTTACTTAAAGATTCGCCACCTTGTACAGTATGTCTGTGGTAAACAGATTCATCAGCAACAGTAATGTTAGCTTTAACATCTGCAGGACTATCACCACCAATTTCTTTAATTTTATCCCAAATTAGGTTTTTTTCGTACTGTGTAGCAGCCTGCCCTTTAATTTTTAAAACGCCACTTTCTTCAGTCACATCTCCGTCTTTAATGGCTAATTTTTCACCAAGGTCTAAAACAGACTGGTATTTCGCTTTTACGCTCATAATGTTTATTATTTATAGTTAATTAATAATGCCTAATATAGTAAATATTACATCAATTTTAAAGTAAAAAACTTAAAAAAGCAATCCGTTTTTGTAATTGCCTGAAAATTAGTTAAAAAGAGTGTTTGTTTTACTAGAGAATAAGTTGTATTTTTGCAGCCCTTTTTAACGGTAGTATAAGAGGAAAAGGGATTAATTAAAACTTATATAACATCTTTTGTAGTGGTAGTATAACTCTTATAACGCTGCAAAATACAAATTTTAATCAGCAAATGGCTGAAGAGAAAAACAACGCCCAAGTAGAGGAATCTACACAGGCACCAGAAGTAAAAACTGCAACACCTAAGCAAGATCCAAAAGAATTTTTGGCAAGTTTTGATTGGGATAAGTACGAAGAAGGAATTGAGCGCGTAGACGATTCTAAATTAGAAGAGTTTGAAGCAATGGTTGCTGAGAACTTCGTAGATACTGCAGATGAAGAAGTAGTTACAGGTAAAGTTGTTCATTTAACTGAGCGTGAAGCTATTATTGATATTAACGCTAAATCTGAAGGTGTTATATCATTAAACGAATTCCGTTACAATCCAGATCTTAAAGTTGGTGACAACGTTGAGGTTTTAATTGATATTCGTGAAGACAAAAGCGGGCAATTAGTATTATCTCACAGAAAAGCTAGAACAATTAAGGCTTGGGACAGAGTTAATAATGCTTGTGAAAAAGAAGAAATCGTTAATGGTTTTGTGAAGTGCAGAACTAAAGGTGGTATGATCGTAGATGTATTTGGAATTGAAGCATTCTTGCCAGGTTCTCAAATAGACGTGAAGCCAATTAGAGATTACGATCAGTATGTTGGTAAAAACATGGAATTCAAGGTTGTAAAAATTAACCAAGAATTTAAGAACGTAGTTGTTTCTCATAAAGCTTTAATTGAAGCTGATATTGAAGAGCAGAAGAAAGAAATTATTGGTCAATTAGAAAAAGGACAAGTATTAGAAGGTGTTGTTAAAAACATTACTTCATACGGTGTGTTTATTGACCTTGGTGGTGTAGATGGTTTAATCCACATTACAGATCTTTCTTGGTCTAGAATTAACCACCCTAATGAGGTAGTTGAGTTAGATCAGAAAATGAATGTTGTAATTTTAGATTTTGATGATAACAAATCTAGAATTCAATTAGGTCTTAAGCAGTTAGAGAAGCACCCATGGGAAGCGCTTAGCGAAGACATGAAAGTTGGTGACAAAGTTAAAGGTAAAGTAGTTGTTATAGCAGATTACGGTGCGTTTATTGAAGTTGCTGAAGGTGTTGAAGGTTTAGTACACGTTTCTGAAATGTCTTGGTCTACTCACTTACGTTCAGCTCAAGATTTTGTAAAAGTTGGTGATGAGATTGAAGCTCAAATCTTAACTTTAGATCGTGATGACCGTAAAATGTCTCTAGGTATTAAGCAATTAACTCCAGACCCTTGGACTGATATTACTTCTAAATACCCAGTACACTCTAGACACAAAGGTATAGTACGTAACTTTACTAACTTTGGTGTGTTTGTAGAAATGGAAGAAGGTATAGATGGTTTAATTTATATTTCTGACCTTTCTTGGACTAAGAAAATTAAGCACCCATCTGAATTTGTAACAGTAGGTGAAACTTTAGAAGTAGAGGTATTAGAGTTAGATGTTGATGCACGTAAACTTAGCTTAGGTCACAAACAAACTACAGAAAACCCTTGGGATAAATATGAGACTGAATTTGCTTTAGACTCTGTTCACAAAGGAACTGTTGATGAAATTGTAGACAAAGGAGCAATTGTTAACTTTAACGAAGATATTGCAGCATTTGTACCTACTCGTCACTTAGAAAAAGAAGACGGTAAGAAAATTGCTAAAGGTGAAGAAGCAGAATTTAAAATCATTGAATTCAACAAAGAATTTAAGAGAGTTGTTGCTAGTCACACTGCAATCTTTAGAGAAGAAGAGCAACGTAATGTAAAAGCAGCTGTTAAAAGACAATCTGCTGCAGCTGATGAAGCTAAACCAACTTTAGGTGATGCTAACGAGGCTTTACAAGCGTTAAAAGATAAAATGGATGCTGCAAACAAAAAGTAAGCAAACATTTTAATAAATTTAAAAAGGTCTAAACGTAAGTTTAGACCTTTTTTTTATGCTTTTTTAGAACATAAATTATTGATAATGTATAACGTAAACACTATCAACCTAAAAAAATAAAAGAATAGTTAAAATAAGAGTTTACTTTATTTAACTAGTTTACATATAAATTCCTATTTTTGTAAAACAAAAGCCTTGGTATCCTAACCTATGAGTAAAAAAGTACTACTTTCCTCAAAAGAAATCCAAATCATATTACATAGATTGGCTTGTCAGTTATTAGAAAATCATACAGATTTTAAAGACACCGTTTTAATTGGTTTGCAGCCTCGTGGTACCTATTTAGCAAAAAGACTAACAACTATTTTAACACAAGAATATGGTGTTAAAGAAATAAACTTAGGCTCGCTAGATATTACATTTTATAGGGATGATTTTAGAAGAGGAGAAAAAACTTTAGAGGCAAGTAAAACCCACATTAACTTTTTAGTAGAAGATAAAAAAGTGGTTTTTATTGATGATGTACTTTATACAGGACGCAGCATTAGATCTGCTTTAACAGCAATACAATCTTTTGGTAGACCTGCAGAAATAGAATTACTAACCTTAATAGACCGCAGATTTAGTAGACATTTACCAATACAACCTAATTATAGAGGTAGGCAGGTAGATGCTATTAATGAGGAAAAGGTACAAGTACTTTGGCAAGAGAATGACGGGCAAGACATTGTCTATTTAATAAATGAATAAAACAACGAAAATGAGCGAGTTGAGTGTTAATCACTTATTAGGAATAAAATATCTTAACAAAAACGATATTAATCTCATTTTTGAAACCGCAGACCATTTTAAAGAAGTAATTAATAGATCTATAAAAAAAGTACCTTCTTTAAGAGATATTACTATAGCAAACATTTTTTTTGAAAATAGTACAAGAACAAAGCTTTCTTTTGAGTTAGCAGAAAAAAGATTGTCAGCAGATGTTATAAACTTTTCGGCATCACAATCATCTGTAAAAAAAGGAGAAACGTTAATAGATACTGTAAACAATATACTATCTATGAAAGTAGATATGGTTGTTATGAGGCACCCAAACCCAGGTGCAGGTGTGTTTTTATCTAAACACGTTAAAGCAGCTATAGTTAATGCCGGAGACGGAGCTCATGAGCACCCAACACAAGCATTATTAGATTCTTACTCTATAAGAGAAAAATTAGGAGATGTAGGAGGTAAAAACGTTGTAATTGTTGGTGATATTTTACACTCTAGAGTAGCTTTGTCTAATATACTTGCTCTAAAATTACAGGGGGCAAATGTAAAAGTATGCGGTCCAAAAACATTAATTCCAAAACACATAGAGTCTTTAGGTGTAACGGTAGAAACAGATTTGAGAAAAGCACTAAATTGGTGTGACGTTGCAAATATGCTGCGCGTACAAAATGAGCGTATGGATATTAGTTATTTCCCTTCTACTAGAGAATATACCCAGCAATTTGGAGTAAATAAAGCTTTGTTGCAAAGTTTAGATAAAGAAATAGTAATAATGCACCCAGGGCCAATAAACCGTGGTGTAGAAATTACTAGTGATGTTGCAGACTCTAATCAATCTATAATCTTAGATCAGGTAGAAAATGGTGTAGCTGTGCGTATGGCTGTACTTTACTTGCTTGCATCTAAAATAAAATAATTTACTATGGTTTTTGATAAAGATGGTACAACAACAATTGTAGACCAGGAGAATATCTCTTTGGCTAAATTTTTAGAAAATTTAAACAACGCTTACGAGAAAATAAAAAACGATAATATTATTGTAAATCTTTTTTCGTTTACAGCATTAACAAGTTCAGACGTGTTAGAGTTTTTAGACTTGTCTAATACACACAGAGGCTCTAATAAATCTTTTGTGTTGGTTACTAATAAAGTTTCTTATGATGATGTTCCAGAAGAAATATGTGTGGTGCCAACCATTAAAGAAGCAAGAGATATTATAGAAATGGAAGAAATTGAACGTGACTTAGGCATTTAATTTTCAATTTTACATTGTATTGTAAGTAAATTTATTTGCCATACAGTTAACTTATCAATTACAACTAATTTGCAATTAACAGTACTAGGTTGCCACGCAGCCACACCACGCACACTAGCAAATCCTACATCACAAACATTAGAGATTAAAGGACATTTATTTTTAATAGATTGTGGAGAAGGTACACAAGTCCAACTTAGAAAAAGTAAGCTTAAGTTTTCTAGAATTAAGCATATTTTTATTTCTCACTTACACGGAGATCATTTTTTTGGACTTCCGGGCTTGGTGTCTACCTTTAGGTTGTTGGGCAGAGAAAAAGAATTGCACGTTTACGGTCCTAAAGGTATAAAAGAAGCAATTACTATGTTATTAAAACTTGGGGATTCCTGGACAAATTACCCGTTATATTTTCACGAGTTAACGAGTAAAGAATCTACCGTAGTTTTTGAAGATGATAAAGTAAAAGTATCTACCATACCTTTAAACCACAGAATTTATACAAACGGTTTTTTGTTTCAAGAAAAAGAAGCAGAGCGTAAATTAAATATAGAAGCAGTAGCTTCTTATGAAATAGATAAGTGTTATTATCAGAAAATTAAAAACGGAAAAGATATTATTCTAGATAGTGGTGCAATTGTGCCTAATAAGGAACTTACTTTTAATCCGCCTAAGCCTAAAAGTTATGCATTTTGTAGTGATACTGTTTTTGAGCCAAGTATTGTGCCTATTATAAAAGGAGTAGATGCATTGTATCATGAAGCTACTTTTTTAGACTCTGAAGCAGAACTAGCAACAAAAACAAAACATTCTACAGCTAAACAAGCGGCAACAATAGCAAAGCAAGCAAATGTTGGTGCTTTGGTTTTGGGGCATTATTCTACACGTTACAAATCTACCAACTTATTTAAACAAGAGGCAGAAGAAGTTTTTACTCCAGTGTTATTAGGAGAAGATGGTAAGGCATTCGATTTTTAAGACTCTTTACTGTTATCAATTTTTTAAGTTTTATCTTTGCCGGCTTTTTAGAGTATAAATAGGTGTAAATTTATGTTGTAATAACACAACTAACATATTGTATTATACTGTAAAAGCTAATAATAAATCTTATATGGAGAAGTTAAGAGGGGTGCTATATGTTCTTATAGGTGCGGCTAGTTATGGTGTGTTGGCAACGTTTGTTAAAAAGGCTAATTTAGAAGGTTTTAGTACTAGCGGATTAAATACATTACAGTATTTAATAGGTTTTGTAGGGGTAGCATTATTGGCATTACTTAGTAAAAAGAATCGTGCAGTTACAAAAACTAAAGAAAATAAAAACGGGAAGCTTAAGCTCGTACTTTTTGGTACAGCAGCAGGTTTAACAAGTTATTTTTATTACTTAAGCCTTAATTATATTCCGGTTTCTGTAGCTATTATTTTTCTTATGCAAGCCATTTGGATGGGTGTTGTTTTAGAAATGATTTTAAGTAAAAAAGTAGATAAGCTTAAATTGTTTGGAAGTTTATTAGTAATTGTAGGTACTTTATTTGCCGTTAATGTTTTTAATGAAAGCAAGGCTATAGATCCAACAGGTTTTGTTTTAGGTGTAATGGCAAGTATGTGTTATACTGCTACATTATATGCATCTAACACTATAGCTGTAAGTTTACCTAATATGGTTAGGAGTAAGTATTTGGTTTTAGGTGGTTTGTTAATTGTATTACTTATTTGGAATACAGATTTACTAACAGAATTTGATTATGCAAGTTGGAGTTTTTGGAAATACGGATTGTTTTTAGGTTTTTTTGGTGCAGTATTGCCGCCAATAGCGTTTAACAAAGGGTTTCCAATTACAGGAATAGGTTTAGGTAGTATTTTAACCTCATTAGAAATACCTGTTTCTATTTTAACAGCTAGTATAATTTTAGGAGAAGAAATTAAAGGTGTACAATGGTTTGGGGTATTTATAATTATAGTATCTGTAGCAGTTATTAATTATAAGAGTATTTTAAACGATATTAAAAACACTAAAAACCAGTCTGCTTCTGCTTAAATAATTGCTAAATTTGTAGTGATAAAATTGTAATTGTTAAAAGTAGAAAAAAGTATAATTTTTACAATTTAATATTAGAAATTACACTATGAAAAAGGATTTAGGAGACTACAGAAAATCATACCAAAAAAGCGAACTGTTAGAGAGTGGTATATCAGACAACCCTATAGAGCTGTTTCAAAAATGGTTTTACGAGGTAGAAGCTACAGATGGTGTAGAGGAACCTAATGCTATGACAATTTCTACCATAGGATTAGATGGTTTTCCTAAAAGCAGAGTAGTATTGCTAAAAAAATACACCTATGAAGGTTTTATTTTTTATACAAACTATAATAGTGAAAAAGGAAAAGCAATAGCTAGTAATCCTAATATGTGCATCTCTTTTTTTTGGCCAAATTTAGAAAGGCAAATTATTATAAAAGGAAAAGCAGAAAAAATAGCAGAAAACTTATCTGATGGTTATTTTGAATCTAGACCAGATGGTAGCAAGCTTGGCGCCATAGTGTCAGACCAAAGTACAGTTATACCTTCTAGAGCATATTTAGAGCATAAATTAAAAAGCTTAGAAGAGAAATATAATGGTAAAGAAATAGAAAGACCAAAACACTGGGGAGGATATATTGTAAAGCCTGTTTCTGTAGAATTTTGGCAGGGAAGACCAAATAGGTTGCATGACAGAATAAGATATGAGTTGCAAGAAGATTACAATTGGAAGATAGAAAGACTTGCTCCATAAATGGTCTAGAAGTAATTTGTATATTTGCACCCCAATAAAAAATGCTGTAATTAATTAAGGATGAAGAAGAAAGTAGCTTTTTACACACTAGGTTGTAAACTAAACTTTTCAGAAACTTCTACCATTGCACGTAGCTTTGTAGATGAAGGTTTTGATAGGGTAGATTTTGCAGAAGCTGCAGATATGTATGTTATTAATACGTGTTCTGTAACAGAAAATGCAGATAAAAGATTTAAATCTATTGTAAAACAAGCTCAAAAGAAGAATCCAGATGCATTTGTTGCGGCAGTTGGTTGTTATGCACAATTAAAGCCAGAAGAATTGGCGGCGGTAGACGGTGTAGATTTGGTTTTAGGTGCAACAGAAAAATTTAAAATTACAGATTACATAAACGATTTGTCTAAAAATGATTTTGGAGAAGTACATTCTTGTGAAATTGAAGATGCAGATTTTTATGTAGGTAGTTATGCAATAGGAGATAGGACACGTGCATTTTTAAAGGTACAAGATGGTTGTGATTACAAATGTACCTATTGTACAATTCCGCTTGCTAGAGGAATTTCTAGAAGTGATACATTAGAAAATGTATTAAAAAATGCAACAGAAATATCTGCAAAAAATATTAAAGAAATTGTACTTACTGGTGTAAATATTGGCGATTATGGTAAAGGTGAGTTTGGAAACAAAAAACACCAACATACCTTTTTAGATTTGGTAAAGGCCTTGGATACTGTAGACGGTATACATAGACTTAGAATATCTTCAATAGAACCAAATTTATTAAAGAATGAGACTATAGATTTTGTGTCTAAAAGCAATTCTTTTGTTCCGCATTTTCATATTCCGTTACAGAGTGGTAGTGATACTATTTTAAAATTAATGCGCCGTAGATATTTAACCAATTTATACACAGATCGTGTAGCTAAAATTAAAGAAGTTATGCCGCACGCTTGTATTGGTGTAGATGTTATTGTTGGTTTTCCAGGAGAAACAGACGAGCATTTTTTAGAAACATATCACTTTTTGAATGAATTAAACATATCTTATTTACATGTTTTTACTTATTCTGAAAGAGATAATACGGTTGCTGCAGAAATGGATAATGTAGTGCCTAAAAACGTTAGGGCTAAGCGTAGTAAAATGTTAAGGGGTTTATCTGTTAAAAAGCGTAGAGCTTTTTATGAAAGTCAGCTTGGTAGCACTAGAACTGTTTTGTTTGAGAGCGAAAACAAAGAAGGTTATATTAATGGTTTTACAGAAAATTATGTAAAAGTAAAAGCGCCTTGGAACCCAGAGTTGGTAAATACGTTACATACAATAACGTTAACAGAAATAGACGAAGATGGTTTAGTGCGTTTTGATTTTGTAAAAACTGAAGTTGTGGTGTAATTAAGAGAAGGAGTGAAGTACGTAATTATTAAAAAATAAAAAAAGGTGCTTTAAAGCAGAACAACTTTTAAAGCACCTTTTAATTTTTTTAGATACGTATACCAATAGGTAACATTTCTTTGTAGAGTCTTTTGTTTCTTCTTAAAAAGCTAGCAACATCTGGGCTAGTAGGTACTACTCGCATATTCTTTTCTTGAATATCGTTTAAAACAGCTTTAATAAAGTCTTCTTTAAATTCTGTTTCAATTATTTCCTCAGGAATAATTAGTTTTGTTAAAAACACTTTACGTTCTTGTGAAGAGTATTCTAATTTAGCTAAATGCCCATTAACTCTAGTTTCATACTGACGTAAAAAACTATTGTCCTTAATTTCTACTGCATTCATATAGTATATGGTTTTAAATTGAAGTTAAAATATGCGCTATTGTGTTCTAAAATAACGATATTTAGTATCGTGAAATCATTATATATTTTAAAAAATAAAATGATGACAACCTAACAAAGTTACGTTAAAAATACGTAAAAACCTAGTTTTCAATTTACTAAAGATTTAGTTGTTATAATATATGCTTAATGTTTACTTAATGCCCGGTATGGCGGCCAACCCATCAATATTTAAAAATATTAAATTACCAGAAGATACATTTCATCAGCATTTATTATCTTGGTTTATACCCAGTAAAGGGATGAGTTTAGAAGAGTACGCTATAAAAATGTGTACTAAAATTACTGAAACTAACGTTGTATTAATAGGTGTGTCTTTTGGAGGTGTTTTGGTGCAGGAGATGGCCAAGCACATAAAAGTTAATAAGGTCATAATTATATCTAGCGTAAAAACAAAGTATGAGCTTCCAAGGCGTATGCGCTTAGCAAAATATACTAAAGCCTATAAATTACTGCCAACAGGTTTGGTAACCAATATGGAAGTATTAGCAAAATATGCTTTTGGTGAGACAGTAACAAAGCGACTAGAATTATATGAAGAGTATTTATCTGTTAATGATAAGTATTATATAGATTGGTCTTTGGAGCAAATAATAAATTGGAATCAGGAAAAAAGTGATCCAAATTTAATACACATTCATGGAGATAGCGATCCTGTTTTTCCAATAAAACACATAAAAAACTGTGTAACAGTGCCAAAAGGAACTCATATAATGATAATAAATAGGTTTAAATGGTTTAATGAGCATTTGCCACAAATAATTTTAGAATAGAATAGGTATTTTAATACCTTTGATAACAATTGAATTTAAAAGAAATAGATAGAAGATGAAAGTAGTTAAAAGTATATTGATGTTTTTTGGAGTAGTTTTTGTTGCTGGTGCTTTAATGTTTGCAGTGCAAAGCAGTGCTGTAATACCACAAGAAACGGATGAAAACACAGAGGAGGTGTCTCCAGAAAACGCATACAAAATTACATCTATAGAAATTCCGGAAGATTTAAATTTTGCAGGAGAACCTGTACCACTTACAGACCCTGAAGTTATGGAGCGTATAGATCGTGAGTTTTTGGTAAATACTTACTGGCAATCTAATGCTTTGTTATTAATGAAAAGAGCAAATAAATATTTTCCTATTATAGAACCAATTTTAGCTAAAAACGGAGTTCCGGATGATTTTAAATACCTAGCGGTTGCAGAAAGCGGATTGCAAAATGTAGTATCACCAGCAGGTGCAACTGGGTTTTGGCAAATTATGAGAGCTACTGGAAAAGAATACGGTTTAGAGGTTAATAGTAATGTAGATGAGCGTTACCATATACAAAAATCTACAGAGGTTGCTTGTAGGTACTTAAAAAAGTACAAAGAAAAATTTGGTAACTGGACGTTAGCTGCGGCTTCTTATAATGCAGGAGCAGGGGCTATAAATAAGTATTTAACGCAACAAAAAGTAGACTCTTATTACGATTTGCTTTTAGGGCAAGAAACAGGTAGATACCTTTTTAGAATTATGGCTATAAAAGAAATATTATCTGCACCAGAAAAATATGGTTTTGAAATTTCTGAAGAAGACATGTATAAAGCAGTACCTAGCTTTACGGTAGATTTAGATGTTCCTGTAGCTAATTTTGCAGATTTTGCTAATGAGTATGAGATTAACTACAAAATTTTAAAAAGACATAACCCTTGGTTAAGGGAGCCACATTTAAATAACAACTCTAGAAAAAAATATACTATAGAGATTCCTAATAAAGGATATTATAAAGTAGATTAAATTATTTATTATTAAATTAAAAAGCCCTTTAAACATTGTTTAAAGGGCTTTTTAATTTAATGTGTATTGTTAAAGTAAATTAGATTTTCTTCATTTGTTGCTTCATCATTTTTATTTGATCTGCAAGCATACCTTGTTTATCTAACTTTTTAGCTTCGTTTAAAAGCATTGTAGCTTCTCTTTTACGTCTTTTTTGCATAGCAATACCTGCTAAGCTCAACTTAGCCATAGCAACGTCATAATCCATTGTTAAGCCTAATTTTAAAGCTTTTTTAAAGTACTTTTCTGCTTGTGTTAAATTTGTTTGCGAAAAAATAATACCATGCAAATAATTGTAATAGCCTTGTTGCTTAACAGTTAAAGCACTTTCTGGATTTTTTATTTTAGTTAACCATTTTTGAGTTCCAGCAAGATCTTGCTTTCTCATTCTTAAAAAGGCAAGTAAAATAATTTCATTTCTAAAATAAAGAAATACAAATACAAGAGAAAATAAGATAAGGGCAATACCATTACCTATGTTGCCTTCTATAAATTGATATACTGCGTATGCTATTATTAAGGCTGCTATACCTATTTTAATGTTTTTGTTGAACATATTGTTATTATTCTATTGTTTTATAAATAATTGTTGATGTAATTGTTGTTGGTATTTTTTGATCTCCTAGCATTGGTATTGTAGAGTTACCATCAGATGTGCCTGTAACTTCCATAGTGTTAATAAAACCAGTTTTAGCATTAGCTGTTACTTTAGTGGTTTGCGTACCTGTTAAATCCATATTAGCATTTGCATCTTTAACGGTCATTACAACATCTGCAGTACAGCTTAGAGTTGTTGTGTTGGCATCTTGCGCATCTAGCGTCCATTTGTTTTTGGTATTTAACTTTCCAGAGTATTCATTTTCCCAAGTATCACCAACAGCAACTTTGTTTGCAGCGTTAGGGTAAATGTATGTCATTTGTTTAAAGCTATTGGCTAAACCTTCTGTTCCGTATTCTTTTCCTAAAGAAGTTTTTATGGTAGCTAAAGTAGTTGCATCTGTAATACCAGAAGCATCCATCATTTTAGTTACTAATTTGTCTCCGCCATCAACATTTGTAATATTACCGTTACTAGCCAATGTGATTTTTACAGGAACATTTAAAATAGAATTAAACATTGTAGACTGTATGTCTCCTTCTTTAACTTCTTTAGCTTTTACATCCATTAAAACCCCTTGTAGGTTAGATGTCATTTTCATATTAAGATCTGTAAAAGACATTTCAATACTATAGGCACCATCTTTTTTTTCTAAAACTTTCATCTTATACTCGCCTGTAATATCATTGGTAAGCTCGTGAGACATACCTTGCATTTCTTGGGTAATAACTTGTTTAGCATTTTGTTGCACAATAAAAACATCGCCAACAGAAAGTTTGTACTCTAATTTAGTTTGTGCATTAATGCTTGTTAAACACAGTAAAACCGAAGCAAGGAAGAATAATTTTTTCATTTAAAAATAGTGTTATAAATTTGCAAACGCAAAAGTACTAAAAACAAACTAAAATATTTTATTAATTAGGTTTGCTATTGAAAAAACTCTTCGTATATTTGCGCCCAGCTTTTATAAAGCTAATTATTTAAGATTATATATTACACTATTATAAAGATATTCTATTATGCCGAAAAGAACGTTTCAACCATCAAAAAGAAAAAGAAAGAACAAACACGGTTTTAGAGAGCGTATGGCTTCTGTAAACGGAAGAAAAGTTCTAGCTAGAAGAAGAGCTAAAGGAAGAAAAAAACTTACTGTATCTTCTGAATTGAGACATAAGAAATAATGATTATATTTATCATAAAATAATTAAGGTGTTACTTTTTTAAAGTAACACCTTTTTTTTGACTATATCGTAGCAAAAAAAAATAAATTACACCCAACACAGTAAAAATTAGTTATAATGCCAAAAAGAGAAGACATTAAATCTATTTTAATAATAGGTTCTGGACCAATAGTTATAGGACAAGCGTGCGAGTTTGATTATTCTGGATCACAAGCACTACGCTCTTTACGTGAAGATGGAATTGAAACAATCTTAATTAATAGCAACCCTGCTACAATTATGACAGATCCTACAATGGCGGATCATATTTATTTAAAGCCATTAAATACCAAATCTATTATAGAAATCTTAAAAAAGCACCCTAACATAGATGCTGTTTTGCCAACAATGGGTGGGCAAACAGCGTTAAACTTATGTATAGAAGCAGATGAAAAAGGAATTTGGGAAGATTTTAATGTAGAAATTATTGGTGTAGATATAGACGCCATTAATATTACAGAAGATCGTGAAAAGTTTAGAGAGTTAATGCTTAAAATTGGTGTTGGTATGGCGCCACAAGCAACAGCAACATCTTTTTTAAAGGGTAAAGAAATTGCTCAAGAATTTGGTTTTCCACTTGTAATTAGAGCTTCTTACACATTGGGTGGGGCAGGAGCATCTATCGTTTACAAACCAGAAGATTTTGATGAATTACTTAGTAGAGGGTTAGAAATTTCTCCTATACACGAGGTAATGATAGATAAAGCTTTATTAGGTTGGAAAGAATATGAACTAGAGCTTTTAAGAGATAAAAATGACAATGTTGTAATTATCTGTACTATAGAAAATATGGATCCAATGGGGATACATACAGGAGATAGTATTACGGTTGCACCAGCAATGACACTTTCTGATTCTACTTTTCAGAGAATGAGAGATATGGCAATTAAAATGATGCGTAGCATTGGTGATTTTGCCGGTGGATGTAACGTACAGTTTGCTGTTAGTCCAGATGAAAAAGAAGATATTATAGCCATAGAAATCAACCCTAGAGTATCTAGATCTTCTGCATTAGCTTCTAAAGCTACTGGTTACCCTATAGCAAAAATAGCGTCTAAATTAGCAATTGGTTACCATTTAGATGAGTTAGATAATCAAATTACAAAATCTACTTCTGCTTTATTTGAGCCAACTTTAGATTATGTAATTGTAAAAATACCACGTTGGAACTTTGATAAGTTTGAGGGGTCTGACAGAACTTTAGGTTTACAGATGAAGTCTGTAGGTGAGGTTATGGGTATAGGACGTTCTTTTCAAGAAGCATTGCATAAAGCAACACAGTCTTTAGAAATTAAACGTAATGGTTTAGGTGCAGATGGTAAAGGTTACACTAACTACGATCAAATTATACAAAAACTAACTGTACCAAGTTGGGATAGAGTTTTTGTAATTTATGATGCTATACAATTGGGTATACCGTTAAGCAGAATTCATGAGATAACTAAAATAGATATGTGGTTCCTACGTCAGTATGAAGAATTACATAATTTAGAAAAAGAGATTTCTAAATATACAGTAGAAAGCTTACCACGTGAGTTATTATTAGAAGCTAAACAAAAAGGTTTTGCAGACAGGCAAATAGCGCATATGCTAGACTGCTATGAGAGTGAAGTTCATAAAAAGCGTTCTGCCCAAGGTATAAACAGAGTATTTAAATTGGTAGATACTTGTGCAGCAGAATTTAAAGCTATGACACCGTATTACTATTCTACTTTTGAAGCAGAAATAGAAACTGCAGACGGTAAACGCTATGTACAAAATGATAGTGTTGTTACCGATAAAAAGAAAATTGTAGTATTAGGTTCTGGACCAAACAGAATAGGACAAGGTATAGAGTTTGATTATTGTTGTGTGCACGGTGTTTTAGCAGCGTCTGAATGTGGATACGAGACTATTATGATTAACTGTAACCCAGAAACGGTTTCTACAGATTTTGATACGGCAGATAAGTTATATTTTGAACCTGTTTTTTGGGAACATATTTATGATATTATTCAGCATGAAAAACCAGAAGGTGTAATTGTACAACTAGGTGGGCAAACAGCATTAAAACTTGCTGAAAAACTATCTAAATACGGTATAAAAATTATAGGTACTAGTTTTGAGTCTTTAGATTTAGCTGAAGATAGAGGTAATTTTTCTAAAATGTTATTAGAGAATAATATACCTTTTCCTAAATATGGTATTGCAGAAACGGCAGATGAGGCATTAACACTTGCAGATGAGTTAGATTTTCCTTTGTTAGTTAGACCTTCTTATGTATTAGGAGGGCAAGGGATGAAAATTGTAATTAACAAGCAAGAGCTAGAAGAGCACGTTGTAGACTTATTACGTAAAATACCTAATAACAAATTATTATTAGATCATTATTTAGATGGTGCAATAGAAGCAGAAGCAGATGCAATTTGTGATGGTGAAGATGTTTACATAATTGGTATTATGGAGCATATAGAGCCTTGTGGTGTGCACTCTGGTGATTCTAACGCAACATTGCCTCCTTTTAACTTAGGAGAGTTTGTAATGCAGCAAATTAAAGATCATACTAAAAAAATAGCCTTAGCATTAAATACAGTAGGTTTAATAAACATACAATTTGCTATTAAAGATGATATGGTTTATATTATTGAAGCAAACCCAAGAGCCTCTAGAACAGTACCTTTTATAGCAAAAGCCTACAAAGAGCCTTACGTAAATTATGCAACTAAGGTAATGCTAGGAGAGAAAAAAGTAAAAGACTTTAATTTTAATCCACAGTTAGAAGGTTTTGCTATTAAACAACCAGTATTCTCATTTAATAAATTCCCTAATGTAAATAAAAACTTAGGACCAGAAATGAAGAGTACAGGAGAAAGTATTTTGTTTATAGACAGTTTAAAAGATGATGATTTTTATAACTTATATGCAAGACGTAAAATGTATTTAAGCAAATAAAAATATTACATACAGTAAAAAATCCCTATTAGAATATTTTCTAATAGGGATTTTTTTATGGAATAAAAAGAAACCCCAAGAGGGAGAGAAAAATTCTCTTCCCTAAGTGGGGTTAGTGTAACGTGATTGTAACTGTTTGTTTTTTAATTGTGTAAAGGAAGTATGTTGTAGATTGATTTTTCTCCTTTTGTTATTGTTTTAGCCAGTTTTTGAAAATTTTCTTTCTCAAGATCATCAGGGTTCCAAGCGTTACGTCCTTTTTCAAAATCACTATAATAAGTATCCCAGTCTTTGTATTTTTCCTTAGCTAGTGTTAATGTATTAGCCAAAATACTTAAACATTCTTCTTTGGTTAAATAATCTGCAGCATACCCCATACTTACATTATTTGCAATTCTGGCATAATCCCATGATTTGTACTTGTATTCTCTAGTTTTAAGTTCTTCTGTAGTTTTTAATAAAGACTCTTTAGAATTAATGTCCCAAGCACTTTCTAGTATTCTTATAGCACCAGAGCTGTCAGACTTATCAAAAGGGAAAACAAAAATTTCACTATAAGCAGAAACCAATTCACTGTTACTAGTGTAACCTGCATTAGTCATCATAGTTTCTACATCACTTAAGCCGCCATAACCGTTAATAAAGTATATGCCTCCAAGCATAAAACTACTTAAGGTATCATCTTTTAAGTTCTTAGAGTCTGAGCAAGAAACGGTACTTAAAACTGCAATAAAACATAAAGAAAGCAATTTTAAGGATTTCATTATTTTCATAATTATAGGTTTTTATTAATATAATAGTGTTCTTTTATTATATGGGCTAAGGTATAACCTAGTTGTAAGCTTTATTAGAGCGGATGTATATCTGCTTTAAGTTAATATATATTCGTCTATAAACGTTATTGTTTTTGTGTGGTTTATTTTTATTTACGTGTAGTTCTGGTATATATTGTAGTAGTACTATTGGTTAAGTAAGCGCTCTACAAAATCGTTTTTACGTCGTGCAGAAACGGGTATTTTTTCACCAGATTTTAGAAAAATATAACCGTTTTTATCATACTTGTCTACAAAACTTAAGTTTACAACATAGGATTGATGCGTACGCATAAAGTTTTTTTCTGGAAACTGATTTTCAAATTCTTTTATAGGTTTAGATGCTATGTAAGATTTGCCATCATTTAAATAAAAAGTAGTGTAACCTTTGTCTGATTTGCAATGTGTTAAAAATTTAAATTCTATTACCTGTAGTCCTTCTTGTAAGCGTAAAACTAGTTTTTCTTTTTTTCGGTCTATCATTTCAGACTTTACAACTTGCAATTGTTCTTGCGCAACTTCAATTTTGGTCTCTATAGCTTTATCAATAGCAACCTCTAGCTCTTCAATATCTACAGGTTTTAAAATGTAATCTACAGCTCCGTTTTTTAGAGCCTGTAAGGCATATTGCTCATAGGCAGTAATAAAAATTACATTATATTTTAAATTGGTAGTTTGTTCTAAAAAATCAAAGGCGTTACCATCTAGTAAATTAATATCTAAAAAAATTAAATCTGGTTTACAAGCATTGGCAACAACCACAGCTTCTTTTACAGACTCACATTCACCTAGTATTGATATTTCTTTATTTAAGGACGTTATCATTGCTAATAGTCCTTTTCTAATATATAATTCGTCTTCTACAATTAAAGCTTTAAGCATCTTCTTGTTCTATTTTATATGGTAAAGTAAGTGTTACAATTGTACCTTGTTCATTAAACTCAGACCTGTCTTGTATAGTTAAACCAGTTTCTACATGCAACTCTTTAGACATTATTTTTAATCGTTCTGCTGTAATTTGTGTAGAAACAGATTTTTTAGATTTTTTGCCGCTTTTAGACGCATAAATACCAAGGCCATTATCTTTTATGATGCAAATAAGTTTGTTATCTGTAAAGTTAATTTGATGTTCAATTTCTGCGTTTTCAAAATTAGTATTAAATCCGTGTTCAATAGCGTTTTCTACAAAGGGCTGCATTAGCATTGGAGGCACAGAAATACTAGATGTATCTATATTTTCATCAACTTTTAATAGATGTTTAAAGCTATTTTCTCTACTCATATTTTGTAAGTCTATATAATTTTGTAGAGCTTGTAGTTCTTCTTTTAAAGGCACAAGTTTTTCTCTTGAGTTTTCTAAAATTATACGTAGTAGTTTAGAGAATTTTGATAAATAAATTATGGCTTTTTTATCTTCCTTATTTAAAATCATTCCCTGTATTACAGACAAGCTGTTAAATATAAAATGAGGAGTCATTTGTGAACGCAGCAGTCGTTGTTCTGTTTGTATTTGTACGTGTGCAGTTATAATGTTACGGTATTTAAAAATAAATAATACAGCCAGTAGTATTACAATAAGTACAACAAGTAAAAAAGCACCCCAAATTTTCTGTTTTTCAGCAAGAGCTAGCCTGTTATCTATAATTTTAACTTGCTTTTTTAAGGTAGTTTCTCTGCTATTTGCAAACTCTAATTGTTTTGATGATGTTTCTAAAGCCTTTATTTTTTCACTTATTTTTTGCTTAAAAATAGCTTCATTTACAGCTTCAATAGTATCTATATACTCTGCAGCCTCATCTAGTTTTTGCTGATTTTTATAGAATAAAAAGTAGTTGCTATAAATATTTTTTTTATTGTAAAGTGTAGCGTTTTCATTTTTTGCTAAAGAACTAATAGCAGAATCTAAATAAATTTTAGCTTTTTTGTATTTCTCTTGTTTTAAATAGGCAAAACCAATGTTAGAATAGTTTACATTATTATTTCTGTTAGAAATTTGCATTGTTTTTTTTAAGTATGTAATTGCCTCATCCCATTTTTCTAACCCCATTAAAGTTAAAGCATAGTTGTTTGTAAAAAGAGGAAGTTTTCTGTACTTAGGTAGTGTAATTTTGTTGTAAGTTTCATGTGCTTTTTTGTACTCATAATTATGGTAGTACATCATTCCCCATTTAAAACAAAGCTTTTGAAATTCAATAGAATCTTTTTTTCTAAAAACAGGAGCTACTTTTTCACAATATTCAATACCTTTAGTAATATCATTAAGATCTATAAGGTTTTCTGCCATTAAGTTAAAAGCTCTAACCAGGTTGGTTGTATCTTTTAAGCGCATAGCTTCCTCTGTCATTTTATTAGAAAAAACCAATCCGTTAGAGTATTGCCTGGTTCTACCGTAGGATTTAGTTATATAAAATAACTCTTCTAAACTTAATTCTTTTAATTCACTTTTTTTGGTAAGTGTATCAATAACAGCCTCAAAATCTCTAGCCTCAAAAAGTTCTTTTGGAGATTGTTGAGCTTTTAAACCCGTGTATATAAGGGAGCACAACAAAAATGTGATAATAAACTTTAACTTCTTCATAAATAGGAAGGCTATTACTTTTTCTTTAAGTGATAAAAATAGAATTAATTTTTAGATACCTTTAGATTAATTATGGTGTTTTTGGTTTGATGTTTAATTAATTATAAACTTCTTGGTCTATAACACTTTTTTTATAAGCTTTAAAAGCAAAAAAGATAAATACTAGCGTAATTAGACTACCTAGAATAAGACTGTTTGTAGCTCCTAAAGACTCAGAAATTGATATAAGTATTCTTTTTAAACCTCTTCTAGAGCCAGATACAGTTACATTTTCACCAGCTTCTAGTTTTAGTGCACTATCATATAAAGCAAAAGTTAATAATGCAGCTACCAAACTGTATAAGGAAGGTTTTATCCAAGCTTTGGTTTTTTTCTGAACTTTGTTTTTAGAAAAGTTTGTTTTAGATACTAGTGTGTTTAATATACTTTGGTATTCTTCATCTGTTTTAAAATCTAAGTACGCTTTTTCATTTTTACCCTTTTCTGTAAAAAATACCTGAAAACCTAAATCTTCCTTAAACGGAACTATTTTTTGAATAGCAGTATACTCAAAAGTATGTTGTGTATTAAGTAATCCTTTTTTATCAGAATCTAATTCGGTATTAAAAGCCTCAAGCGTTTTATAATCCTCATCAGACAATCTAACTTTAGAGTCTGTAAGTAGAATGTTTTTAATGTATGTAGCCTTTGTATTAATTATAAACTGTTGCATTAACCTAAATTTTTCAATTTAAGTTAAATGTATTGTTTACTACCTACTTACAATAGGACCAGTATATATTTGGAGGGTTTTAATATATATATGTAATTACTTTATAGCAATTTTTACGTTTTCTTTTTCTAAAGAATCTAAAAAATCTTCTACTTTAAAGTTTGATGACTCAAACGTGTTACTTCTTTTAAAGGCTTGTTCTTTACGTCTAATACTACGCGCAAACCTACGTATGCCTTGTTTGTCTTCTACCAATAAGCCAGGTACAACAAGACTTTTACCGTGTGCATCCTTAGCAACCATTGTAAAGTATGATGAGTTACAATGTTTTTTTACACCTGTAGTAATATTTTCAGATTCAACCCTTACGCCAACAACCATAGATGTTCTTCCTGTATAGTTTATAGATGCTTTTAAGGTTACCAGTTCACCAACTTCTATAGGGTTTAAAAAGTCTACCCTGTTTACAGATGCAGTTACACAGTAGCTCCTAGAGTGTTTAGATGCGCAAGCAAATGCAATTTGGTCCATTAGGTTTAAAATGTAGCCACCATGTACTTTACCACCAAAATTAGAGTGAGATGGTAACATTAATTCTGTAATAGAAACTTTAGATTCACTTGCTGTTTTAAATGTACTCATAATTTAATTTCTTATGTGTGGAGATTTTTCTTTAGTAACCTCTGTAATAAAATATTTAGTATCTCCTAACCAAGCAAAAGTAGCATAACGCTCTACATAAGTAACCTTTACGTAGTTACCTTGGTAATCTTTAAGCTTTTCTATAATATCCTTGTCTTTGTCTAAAACCGAAAAAGAAAATATTTGTGCGCCAGAAATACCTTGACTAATTTCTCCTTCCCAAGTTTTAATAACCACACCTTTATGACTAAATTTAATAAGTTCTCCAGACCTATAACCTTCACTAATTGGTACGTAGTAAATAAATGCATAAATAGCAGTAAATACTGCAACAATAATTAATAAGGTAATTGCTAAAGCTTTTTTCATTAGTAGTAGTTATATGGTTGTTAATTGTTTAGTTTTAATTGTCGTTATGGTTGTCTATAGCACGTTTTAAAATAGGTTCTGGAATAGATTTTTTAGCTTTTGCACCCATTTTTTTCAATTTTTCTATAGATGTAATAATGTTTCCACGGCCTTCTACCAACTTGTTCATAGCCCCTTTATATTCATTTTTAGCTTCATCCATTTTTTTACCAACCTTGGTTAAGTCGCCAACAAACCCCTCAAACTTATCATATAACGCGCCAGCTTGCCTAGCAATTTCTATGGCATTACGTTGTTGTTTCTCATTATTCCACATAGTATCTATAGTACGTAAAGTTGCTAGTAAAGTAGCAGGTGTAACAATAACTATGTTTTGCTCAAAAGCCTTATTATATAAATTGTTGTCATTGTTTATTGCAACAGCAAAAGCAGGCTCTATAGGTACAAAAAGCAACACAAAATCCGGACTCTCCATTTCGTATAAATCTTCATACTTTTTGGCAGACAATTGGTCTACGTGCTTACGTAAAGATACTATATGTTCCTTTAAAAATTGTTCTTTTTCTGTTTCATCATCAGCATTTACAAAACGCTCATAGGCAGTTAATGATACTTTAGAATCTACCACCATTTTTTTGTTATCAGGTAAATTTATAATAACATCTGGCAGTACTCTAGAGCCATCTTCTCTGGTAAAACTCTGTTGTACACTGTATTCTCTGTCTTTTTCTAAGCCAGATTTTTCTAATACACGTTCTAATACCAATTCTCCCCAATTCCCTTGCATTTTACTATCGCCTTTTAAAGCTTTGGTTAAGTTTTCTGCCTCTTGGGTAATTTTAAGGTTTTGACTTTGTAGGTTTAATAGCTGTTCTTTTAAGGCAGAATGTATACTGATGTTTTCTTTTTGACTTTCATCAACTTTTTTCTCGAACAACAGAATTTTTTCTTGCAATGGATGCAAAATGTTTTTAATATTTATTTGATTTTGTTCTGTAAACTTAGTACTCTTTTCATCTAAAATTTTATTTGCTAAGTTTTCAAATTCTTTTGTAAATTTTTCCTGAAGCTGTTCTACCTCTTGCTTTTGCTCTGTATTTTTAAGCTGAAGATTTTCTATGTCTGCTTGGTACCTAGTAATTTGGTTTCCTAAGTGCTCTTTTTCTTCACGCAATGCATTTTTTTCATCCTCTAAAGACAAAATTTTATTTTCTAAAGCAGTAAGGTTTTGGTTTAAAATAGATTCTCTTTCTAATATAGCACTTTGGCTAGATTTAGTTTTTAGGTTCTGAATGTAATTTCCTAAAAAATAACCAGCAACAAGGCATATTACAGCAACTAAAAAGTAAATTAAAAAATCGGTCATAATGTAAATAGTGTCTATAAAAAAGTAAAGATAAACGTTTTGTTTGTTGTTTTCTTTAAAGCCTAATAGAAGTAATTAACATCTAATAAATAATATTATATTTTATGCTTAAACAACCTTAAAACTAGCACTTTTTGCATCAAAAATAATAGTGTCTTTAGGGAAAAGGGCATCAAATTTATTAGTGGCTATTAAGTTTTGTGGTGTGCCAAAATGACTTTCGTTTTTATCTAGAATTAAAATTTTATCACACAATTGTAAAGCAACTTCAATTTCATGAGTGGTAAACAAAATAGTTTTTTGGGTTTTGTGGGCTATGTTTTTTAATAGTTTTAAAATAGTTGCCTTGTGGTACAAATCTAGGTGAGATGTTGGCTCGTCTAACAAAATAATAGAAGTGTCTTGTGCCAAGGCCCTTGCAATCATTACTTTTTGCAGTTGCCCATCACTAAGTTCATAACACTTTTTATGTTGTAATTCATCAATTTGCACCAAAGAAATGGCTTCTGTAATTTTATCTTTATCTGTAGTTGTAAGCGTACCAATCCAATTGGTGTATGGCTGTCTTCCTAAAGCAATTACTTCTAAAACAGTTAAGTTTTTAGAGGCTATTTTTTCTGTTAACACAACACTTATTTTAGCAGCTAACTCCGCAGGTTTATAGTCGTTAATTTCAATAGTATCAATACTAATAGTACCACTAAGTTTTGGTTGCACATTACCCAAAGTACGCAGTAAAGTAGATTTTCCTATACCGTTTACGCCAACAATAGCCGTTAACTCTCCTTTTTGTAAAGCAAAATTAATATCCTTAGAAATAACATTTTGTTGTTTTTTAGAGCTGTAACCAACACTTAGGTTTGTTACTTGTAGGGCTATATGTTGTTGTTCTTTTTTGATGTTTTTTACAATTTATAAATTTAAAATACCATTTTCTTTTTACGAACCAAAAGCCATATTACTACAGGAGCACCAATAATAGAGGTTATAGCGTTTATAGGTAATACATAGGCGCTAGATGGTAATTGTGCAATAGTATCGCACAGGAGCATTAAAATAGCACCGTATAACAGTACTGCGGGTATTAGTATTTTGTGGTTTGTAGTATTAAATACTTGTCTGGTTAAATGTGGAACAGCCAAACCTATAAAAGCTATAGGACCTGCAAATGCAGTAATACCACCAGCTAACAAACCTGTAGCTACAATAATTAAAAAGCGCTGTTTTTTAATGTGTACACCAAGGCTACGCGCATAGTTTTCTCCTAATAAAAAAGCATTTAAAGATTTTATAGTAAAGATGCTTATAAAAATTCCTATACCAACTATTGTTCCTAGCAAACCTATTTGGGACCACGATAAATTACCAAGACTACCAAAAGACCAATAAATATACTGTTGTAGTTGCTCTGCGTCTGTAAAGTATGATAATACACTAACAATAGCAGCAGTAATGCTGCCAAACATTAAGCCAATTATTAAAAGAGCCATAGTGTCTTTTACTTTAGCAGCAACAACAAGTACAGATAATAATACTAAAAAACTACCAGTACTAGAAGCAATAGCTAAAGTTACATTATTTACAACGCCAAAAGTAAATACACCAGATAATACTGAGGCTCCCATAATTAAAATTGCAGCACCCAAACTTGCACCAGAACTAATACCTAAAACAAAAGGTCCCGCAAGCGGATTCCTAAAAAGAGTTTGCATTAATAAGCCACTTAAAGCCAACCCACTACCTGTAAGTATAGCAGTTAAAGCTTTTGGTATTCTATAATTTTTAATAATATACCTCCAAGATTCTTTTTCTAAATCTCCACCAAAAATTACACTTAATGTATCTGTAAATGGTATGGTTACAGAGCCCAAACTTATACTAACACAAAAGCATATTACCAGTATTGCTAGTAATACTATAAAAGCTAAAGTATATTTTTTTTGATTTGGCACGTTATTGTAAAGGTTTAAAAAATGTAGTTTGGTAATTAGGCAAAACCTCAGGATGAAAAATAGAAATAAGGTCTTTTAAAACCAAATCTGGTCTGTTGGGAGCAAGCTCAAAAAACAATACTCCGCCAGTTTCTCCTTTAACTAACGTAATGGTGTATATTTTTTTATTCTTATACGCATCAAACTGGGTGTAATGCTGGCTAGACTCTGCAACTTCTTTATAACTAGAGTTGCTAGATGGTGATATCCAAAAATCGGCTTTGCCAGCTTTATCAAAAACACTTTCTATACTTAAACCAACACCACCAGTTTCTTGCAAATCACTCCATAAATAATTAGCGTTTGCATCTTTTAAAAATTGAGCCATCCAGCTTTTTCCGCCAGCTACGTGCCATAAATCTTTATATAAACCGCCAGTTAAAACGCTAGGTCTATTGGTTGCTTTTTTAGCTAAAGCTTTAGCATTATTATAATCTGTTTCAATAGTTTTAAAAATTGAATCGGCTTTAGCCTCAGCGTTAAAAAACGGAGCAAAAAACTTAATCCATTCTGCTTTGCCAAGTGGAGTTTCTTCTGTCCAATCACCATTAAAAACAACAGGAATATTAGAGCGTTGTAAGGTGCTGTATGTTTTATTGTTATTGTCTATGCCAAAACCAACTACCACATCTGGATTTAAAGCAATAACCATTTCTGTGTTTAAAGATTCGTTTACGCCTAATTCTTCAATTTTACCTTCATTAATCAATGTTCTGGCATTAGTAGAAGAAATATAGTCTGTGTTAGGAAAACCTACTAATTTATCTAAAACACCAAGAGATTCTAATGCAGGTATATGCGTAGTAGATGTAGCCACTAGTTTTTTAATAGGAACGGTTACAATAGCATCATAATCGTTTTTATTTAAGGTAATTGTTGCTGCCTTATCTTTAGGAATTAAAGCATAAGTAAAAGCAGATTCTGCATTTGGCCAAGGAGATGTGATTTTTAAAATTGTAATACCATTTGCTTGCTTAGTTATGCTAAAACCTTTGGCATAATTAAGCTTTATGTTACTTTCTTTTTGTGTGGTGTTAGGTAAAGGTTTTTGAGCCTTTTCTTTACAAGCAGCTAATAGTATAAAACAACTTAAAAATATGGATTTTAAAATTTTCATTGGCTATAAATTAAAGTCCAAAAGTAGTGTAATTTAAATTTGAATAAAAAAATTGAGTAAAAAGGATTACTTTTGCGCCGAATTTTGGTTCTGCTATGTAGCGTAGTAAGATTAAAAGGGAATTTGGTGAAAATCCAAAACTGTTCCCGCAACTGTAAGCTTAGTTTACCAAGGGTAAATGCTTTTTGTAACTACAGATCCACTGTCTAATATTAATGATGGGAAGGAAAGCAAAAAGACGCAAGTCAGGAGACCTGCCATATTCAAAACAACTAATGTTAAACTTTCGGGATAAAAGTTTACGTATGGGTACAGACATACGCAGAAATTAATATAATTTCTACTCCCGTTTTATTAATGAAACACAAAATGAACAAAAAAATTATTGGTTTATGTGCGGCTGTATTGGCTAGTGCAACTGTTGTAGCGCAACAAGAACAAGAAAAAGTAAAGGTTCAAAAATTAGATGAAGTTGTAGTTAGTGATTCTCGCTTTGAACTTAAAAGAGAAAACTCTGGTAAAACAGTGATAAAAATTACAGCGGAAGAGTTAGAAAGAAGTCAAGGTAAAACAGTAGCAGAAATTATAAACACAAAAAGCGGATTTTCCATTGCTGGTAGTACTAGCAGGCAGGGTACTGTTTTGGGTGTGTTTGCTCGTGGTGGTAGAGGAAGGCAAGTGTTAATTATTATAGATGGTGTACGTGTATCAGATCCATCTTCAGTAGGTCAAGAGTACGATTTAAGATTACTTACAGCAGCAAGCATAGAGTCTATAGAGATTATTAAGGGAGCAGCTAGTACACTATATGGTACAAATGCAGCTACTGCGGTAATTAATATAACAACAAAAAAAGCTGCAAAAGATGCTATCTCTGGTAATTTTCAAGCAAGTGTTGGTACAAATCAAACAGCGGCTAACCAGAATTTTGATGTAAATGAGTTCGCTAACAGTGCACGTGTAAGTGGTACTTTAGATAAGTTTACATATAAAGTTGGTTTCTCTAACAGGTATTCAGACGGTTTATCTGCCATTGTTACTCCAGAAAATGAAAAAGATGATTTCTCTAACTACAGTACAGATGTAAATTTAGGATATACTTTTTCTGATAATTTTTCTGTAAATGTATACGGAAACCAAACAAAAAATAGTGGTGAGTATGATGAGTCTTTTGGGATGCTAGATGCTCCGTACTCTTTTACAAGTGATCAAAAAAGAGCTGGCTTGTCATCTACTTATAAATATAATAAAGGTTCTGTTGTGATAAATGGAGCTTACAGTGAGTATAGCTCAGAAAACAAATCTGCTTTTCCTAGTGCTTACGAGGGTAAGAACATAGTGGTTGATGTGTATAATAAATACAATTTTAATGATACTTTTTATACTGTTTTAGGTGTAAATTACATTAATGATGAAACGGAATATGCAGAGATACAAGATTTTTCTATTGTAGATCCTTATGCAAATGTAGTATATGTGTCAGATTTTGGTTTAAACTTAAACCTTGGTGCTCGTTTAAATAATCACTCTGAGTATGGCTCTAATTTTGTTTACAATTTTAATCCATCTTATGTAATTAAAAATACAAATGGTTATGTTAAATTGATGGGTTCTTATGCAACATCATACATTACTCCAAGCTTAAACCAGTTATTTGGTAATTTTGGTGCCAATCCAGACTTAGATCCAGAGGAAGACCGCACAATAGAAGGTGGTTTAGAGTATGCTGCAAATGACAAATTAAGAATTAGTGCTTTATATTTTAATAGAAAAGAAGAAAATTTTGTTTTTTACGGAGCAACAGGTTATGACAATGCAGAAAATACAATTGAAGCAAAAGGTGTAGAAGTAGAGTTAGACTATACGCCAGTTAACGCTTTAAATATTGGAGCAAATTATACATTTACAGAAAGAGAAGGAGATGCAGGTATACGTTTACCAAAACATAAGGTAAATGCATTTGCAAACTACAATTTTTCAGACCGTACAAATGCATCTTTAAATTACACAATGGTAGGCAATAGATCAGATTCTGATTTTGCAACTTTCCCGGCTACTAATGTAAACTTACACGCTTATACGCTTTTAGATTTATACATCTCACATACACTTATAAATAATAAATTAACTGTATTTGCTAATGCAAGTAACTTGTTAAATGAAGAGTATACAGAGATATTAGGTTTTACAACAAAAGGAGCTAACGTAAGGTTGGGTTTAAACTTAACTTTATAATATAAAACGTAAAGAATAACTTACTATTACTGTAGGTTATTCTTTACCTTAAGTAAATTTATGTATATTTGATTTAACAATAAATCATATATATCATGAAAAAAAATTACATTTTTATTTTACTATTTTTTTACTCCGTTTTTTCTCAAAGTCAAGATTTTATACAGAATATAGTTTATTCTAAATCACCTACTAGTGTTCAAAATGTAGGAAGTCCTTATGAGTTTAATTTAACATTTGATTTAATAGGTACTAGGTCTCCATTAGGAGATAGAATTCGTCAATTTATGTATTTCATTACGGAGGTTGGTGACAATTCATATTTTACAGATTGGCCTGTAACTGGCGTTAAGTATGCAGGCGATTATACATCCATTTCAGGCGGATATCGATACTCTTTTGATGAAATTCAGTTAAAAAATAAATTCCCCTCTTATCCTGCGGGTAATTATAAAGTACTAATTATGGCATATAAAGGAGGGAACAATTGGGTTTTTTATGGAGGTTATCCTGCACATATTAATGATTATACCTTTAATTTTAATTTTAATGATTTTTGCTCAGATTGTGGAGATGGAATTTATTATGGGAATGATGATGATGGTGATGGACTATTAGAGTATTATGATGATTGTCCAAATGAAGCTGGACCTATTTCAAACAACGGATGCCCTATAATACAAGGAAATTCAGATTTAGAAATTGATAATGTAAATTCATTAGCATATTCTGCATGTAGTTCTTGTTTACCTTGGTTTGATTTATTTTTAGATAGTAATAAGAGACACTTAATAGCTGGTGGTGTTGGTAAGTTAACATTTAATAAATTAAAGATTAAAAATGTTGGAAATGCAATATCTAATACAAGTAAATTAAAATTTTATTTATCTAAAAATAATACACTTGATGAAGATGATTTAACTTTGAAGTCTATAACATTACCTGTTATAAGTGTAAGTGGATCATATGATATTTCTGAAAATATAAAAGGATGGGATATGTTTGATAATCCTGATAGTTCATCTAATAATGGAAATTATTATATAATTATAGTTCTTGATACTGAAAACACTAATAATGAAGGAGCGATTGGTGAGATGAATAATATTTTAGCTTTACCGATATCCTACAACAGTAGCGCTACTGCAAGCAGTAAACTATCTAATATCAGTGATAGAAATAATAGAGCATATTTTATTGAAGTTTATAACTTTAGTGGTCAAAAAATTTTAGTAAAAAAAGTGGATAATATAGAAGAAGAGAATAGAGTAATATCTTCTTTAAAAGGTGGTGAAATTTATATAATAAATAGTAGTAATAAAAGTAAAAAAATATATAGGTAACTTATGTGTTTTTAAAATAAAAAGGCTCACTATATAGTGAGCCTTTTTGTTTTTAATACCGAGTTGATAAAACCTAAACTATTTACTAGTAGGCTTAATATCATTTGGCATAATATACATTTCAGAACTAAATTTAGGGAATTTAACACCTTCTGTAACATTGGTAGCGTTTGCATCTTTTTTTAAGTCGAACTTACCAGCAGTACCAAGCATATCATCTAAAGCAGCACGTAATAATACTTCATTAGTATCACCAAAAGGTTTTATATTTTTGTAGTATTCATATTCTTTAACTTCTACATCAGGTACAAAACCATCACCATAATCATTTTCTCCTAATTTATTAAATATCTGAAAAACAATTGGCTGCATACCAACAGTGTGTTTTGTACTTCTGTTATCAGTATCTGTATATGGTTCTGTGTTAGAATTACCTGGTGCATCTACAACAGTAATAGAACCTTCATTTTTACCAGTTGTTTTTTCTCCAATAACCTTAACATTAATGTAAGGTCTTAATCCATTTATAATCATTTCACTAGCAGAAGCTGTTCTTTCTGTGCCTAAAACATAAAGTCTAGTTATGCCTGTTAACCTATTCATATCAGTTGCTCCAGAATATGCTCCTGTTGTTTTGTCATATAAAAAAACATCTTCAAAAAACGGATAAACACTGCTATTGTTGGCATCTCTTTTTGCGTTGTATTTTAACTCGGCAAAAACTTCACCACTAACTGTATTTGTTTCTGCAGTAGCTTCACCATAAATCATACTAGCCAATAAAGCAGAAGATAAAACAGAGCCACCACCATTGTATCTAAAATCTAAAATAAGTTCATTAACCCCAGCAGCTTTTAATTCTCCAAAAGCATCGTTTAATTCTCCGTTGTAGGTTCCACGGAAACCTTCGTAAACAAGGTATCCAATTTTACGGCCTCCTTCTTCTATAACGCTTGTATGGTGAACAGGGTTTATAGATAAAGTTGCAGCTGTAAGTGATTTTTCTTCAGTTTGTGTTATTACATCAGTTTCAGAAACGGTTGCTAAACCTAACGTTACACTTTCTTGAGTGTATAGTTTATTAACAATAAGATAATTATCAATAGTCATTACCTCACCATCAACTTTAGAGATGATATCACCTCTTTTTAATCCAGCTGCTTCTGCAGGTGAACCTGCAGCAACAGAGCCTATAACTTGTACAACATTATCAGTTGCACCAACTCTTACTAAAGGCCCTCTAGTAATACCGTAAGTAGTACTAATACCATTAAAACTCGCTAGCTGCTCATCTACATCCTCTATAAACCAAGAGAAATCATCTTTTTCAGTATATTTTAAAGCATTAAAAACATCTTCAGGGCTACTAAACCCATTTAAATAGGAATAAAAGGCATCTTGGTCATCGTCTTTAGTGTCTGCTAAAGCGGTAACATCTGGTTGCCAATAATACCAATGGTTTAATCCTTTCCAGATAAATTCGTTTATTTCATTGTTAAGTGTTACTGCTTGTGGTGTTTCTCCGCCGCCATCATCATCATTTTTATCACAGGATGTTAAAAATAAAAACAACCCAGATAATAGAATTACTGTTTTTTTCATAATAGTTATTTATTTAGTGTAAGAACATAGCTAGTCGCAACTATTGTTCCATAATTTTACACATATATTAAGTATGTGTTACATACGTTATATATAGTGTGTCGGTTTACAATGCTGTAAATTACTGACAACTTTTACAAAAAAAAATTTTTTTGTAACAAAAATCATTCTATGTCGTCTTGCTTATATAAACCTAGTAATAGTGTTTGTAACAACAACTAAACTAAAAAATGAAACAATCAGAATTTCTAAATGTGGTAATGCCTTTTAAGGATAAACTGTTTAGACTAGCCAAAAGATTACTAGTCTCTACAGAGGAGGCAGAGGATGCCACCCAGGAAATACTGTTAAAATTGTGGTCTAAAAATGACCGTATGAAGGGATACGCAAATGTTGAAGCTTTTGCTATGACAATGACAAAAAACTTTTGTTTAGACAGGTTAAAATCTAAACAAGCTAGTAATTTAAAATTGGTGCATAGTAATTATACAGACAGTAATGCATCTTTACAACGACAAGTAGAAGCGCAAGACAGTGTTAATTGGGTAGAGAAAATAATGGAGAGTTTGCCAGAACAACAAAAAATGGCACTGCAACTAAGAGATGTAGAGCAGTACAGTTTTGAAGAAATTGGCAAATTACTAGAGATGACACCTGCAGCAGTTAGAGTTGCATTGTCAAGAGCAAGAAAAACAGTGAGACAAAAATTAATGGAAAAACATAATTATGGAATTGCATAATATAGAAAAATTATTAGAAAAGTATTTTGAAGCTACCACTACGGTTGCCGAAGAAGAAACATTAAAAGCCTATTTTTTACAGGGTGATGTTGCTCCGCATTTACAAGAGTACACAACAATGTTTACTTATTTTTCTAACGCCAAAGAAGAAACTTTTACCAAGCAGGTACCATTAAAACCTAGAAAAAGAAATTATAAATGGTTATCCGTAGCAGCAGTAGCAGTTTTAGCATTAGGCATATATTTTGGTAATGATTACCGTGAGCAAAAAGAAGCTGAATACGTTTTACAAGAAACTGAAAAAGCATTTAGCCTTATAGCTCAAAACTTAAACAAAGGCACCGAAAAACTGGTTTACCTTAACAAATTTGAAGAAGCAACAAACAAGATTTACAAAACAAATTAAAATTAAATTATGAAAAAATTATTAATCATAGCAGTACTTACTGCGCTACCATTTACAGGATTTTCACAGTCAATTTTTGACAAGTTCGAGGATTTAGATAACGTATCATCTGTTATTGTAAATAAAAGTATGTTTAATCTACTAACTAAGATAGATGTAGACGTAGATGATAAAGACACACAAGACTTTATAGATATAGGAAAAAGTATAAGCAGCTTAAAAGTTTTTATTACTGAAGATAAAGCTATTGGAGCAGATATGCTTACCACAATGAAATCTTACTTAAAAACAGCATCTTTAGAAGAGCTAATGCGTGTAAAAGATAAAGATGCTAATATTAAATTTTATATTAAAAGTGGTAAAGATGAAGACCACGTAAGCGAACTTTTAATGTTTGTAAGTGATGTAAAAGGCGCTAAAATTGACAATCGTAAAATAGAAACTGTTTTAGTATCTATTACAGGAGATATAGATTTAAACAAAATAGGTTCATTAACAAGTAAAATGGGCTTGCCAGAACAATTAAACGAAGTTAAAAAGTAACAACACATATTTCTATCAAGGTTAATAACTAACCTTGATAGTTATTAATAAATAAAAATCATCAATATGAAAAACGGAATAAAATACATAACAGCAGCATTAATTTTGTTGGTTACGTTAGGCTCTTGCTCTTCTAGTCAAAGCCTGCAAGAGTATTACGTAGATAGCAGCGAAAATGATAATTTTTTATCTTTTGATGTTCCTACAAGTATATTAAATATAGCATCTGCAAATTTATCTCCAGAGGAAAAAAAAGCAGTAGAGTCTATAAAAAAAGTGAACGTTTTGGCATTTAATAAAACTACAGATAATGTAGATTCTTATAAAGTAGAAAAAACAAAAGTAAATGCAATTTTAGGGAATAAAAAATACACGCAGTTAATGAAAATTAACTCTAAAATGGCAAAAGGTGTAGTTAAATTTACTGGTGAAGAAGATGCTATAGACGAGGTAATTGTTTATGGTTATAAAGATGATAAAGGTTTTGCATTAATCCGTGTTATAGGAGATGATATGAACCCTGCATACTTAGGTAAATTTATAAGTGCAATGGAAAAATCTGACGTAGATGAAGGAGCACTAAAAAAGATAGGAGATCTAATAGGAAGCTAGTTTTCTAGATTTTTATTTGTTACAAGCCTGTTTAACTATGTTAAGCAGGCTTTTTTTGTTATGAAACGGTAAAATGTTAACAACTGTTAATGTGTTTTAAATTTTTTATAAAATACATTTTATATATTGTACCCAACATTAACTATTTAAACATTAACAATTATGGAGAATCCAGAAAAATGGATGAATTTGGCAATCGAGAAAATAATGGATTATGGCCCAAAAATTATTATGGCTATAATTATTTATCTTGTTGGAGCGTGGCTTATTAAAAAACTTATTGGAGTTGCAAGAAAAGTAATGGCAAAAGGCAATTATGATGAGTCATTACAAAAGTTTTTATTAAACCTTGTAAACTGGGGATTAAAAATATTTTTAATCATTACAGTTATTTCTACTTTAGGAGTAGAGACTACAAGTTTAGCAGCTGTTATTGCAGCCGCAGGTTTAGCTATTGGTTTAGCATTACAAGGCTCTTTAGGTAACTTTGCAGGAGGCGTTTTAATTATGATTTTTAAACCTTACAAAATTGGAGACTTAGTAGAGGCTCAAGGCGTATTAGGTTCTGTAAAAGAAATTGAAATTTTTACAACTAAATTAATTACACCACAAAACAAATTAGCAATAGTACCTAACGGTGCAATGGCAAATGGTAACATTATTAATTATACAGCAGAAGGTAAAATGAGAGTAGATACTACTGTTGGTATTGGTTATGGAGAAGATATGAAAAAAGCAAAACAAGTGCTTTTAGAAATGTTACAAGCCAACCCTAAAGTATTAAAAGACCCTGCACCATCTGTAAATGTAGAAGAGTTAGCAGATAGTTCTGTAAACTTAGCGGTGCGTCCTTTTTGTAAGCCAGAAGATTATTGGGATGTTTATTTTGCAACCATTGAAGGTTCTAAATTAGCGTTAGACAATGCTAAAATTGAAATTCCTTATCCACACGAGGTACAAATTAATAAATAAGACAACCTGTTTTTTTATATAAAGACCGCTATATGCGGTCTTTTTTTTTGTTCAATTTTAAACAAACAAAAACAGTACATAACGTTATCAACAATTAATAGTAATCGTTAATAATAAGTTAATATTAGACAAGTAATTATAATATCTTTTAAATGTAGTTTTATCGCCAACAAACCTATATAAAAAATGATGAAAAATTACCTTAAAGTATTAATTTCCATTGGAATGCTGCTTTTAACGGCCATAGGCTATTGTCAAGTGCCAGCATACTACAACGGAACAGATGTTACACAAACAGGTGGTAACTTAAAAACCGACTTATCTAACTTGGTTACAACAACACAAACAACTGTACTAAGTTATACACCAGGCGTTTGGGACGCTTTAAAACAAACAGATTTAGATCCGGCAAACTCTAATAATGTATTGTTAATTTATGGTTATAATGATGCAGATGGCAATACAACAACAGACCGTACCAGAAGTAAAAATAACAATGGTGGTGGTGTTGGCGATTGGAACAGAGAACATGTTTTTCCAAAATCATTAGGAAATCCAAACTTAGGAACATCTGGTCCGGGATCAGATGCACACCATTTAAGATCATCAGATGTGCAGTTTAACTCATTACGTAACAATCACCCATTTGGTGATGGTAGTGGTAATGCAGGTTTAATGAGTGGTAATGTTTGGTATCCTGGAGATGAGTGGAAAGGAGATGTAGCCAGAATGATAATGTATATGTACATACGTTATGGCAACCAATGTTTACCTACAGCAGTAGGTATAGGTGCAACTACGTATAGTGCAGATGTTCCAGATATTTTTTTACAATGGAATGCAGAAGATCCTGTGTCTCAAGTAGAAATTAATAGAAATGTATTGTTAGAAGGAATTCAAGGAAACAGAAACCCTTTTATTGACAATCCTGCTTTTGCAACTGCTATTTGGGGAGGACCACAAGCAGAAAACAGATTTAATAATACAAGTTCAGATACAGAAGCTCCAACTGCACCTTTAAATTTAAGTGCAGCAAATACAACAGAAACAGAAACACTTTTAAGTTGGGACGCAGCTACAGATAATGTAGGTGTTACAGCGTACCAAATTTTTAACGGTACTACTTTAGCAGGTGTTGTTAGCGGAACATCATACCTAGTAACAAACTTAACAGCAGAAACTACGTATACTTTTACTATAAAAGCATTAGATGCAGCAGGTAATATGTCTGCAAATAGCAATACAGTAACAATAACAACTTTAGAGGATACCATAGTTACACCACCAGCAGGAGATTATATTATTTCTCAAGGGTATGAGAGTACTGCTACAGATAACTGGAACTATACAGTGTCTCCAAACAATTGTAATGATGGTGGTAGTGATGTTTGGGATGTGGTAACAAGTGTAGGATCTATAAGTACCGCAAATACAGGAACAAATTTCTTTGGAATTAGAGATTTAGAGGGGAATTGTGGTACAGCAGATGGAGGTACATTAACTTTTGACGCTGTAGATATATCTACTTATACAGATGTGAGTTTATCATTTGCAGTAAATGTTGTTGGTTATGATGTTACCAATGGAGATACAATTAGCTATGAGATCTTTCACGATGGTACTTCACAAGGAGTACAAGTTATAACTGTTGGCAGTCCTTACAGCACTGCAGATTGGGAGCAAATTACAACTGCTGTTCCTAACACGGTTTCCTCAGTAAGTTTAAGGTTATTTGTTAAACAAAACGGAGGTAGTGATTACGCTGGTTTTGATGACGTTCGTTTAGAAGGAACTTCTTCTTCTACACCGGTAACTCCATCAATATTAATAAATGAAATTGATGCAGATACACCTGGTACAGATACACAAGAATTTGTAGAATTGTTTGATGGAGGAGCAGGGAATACTCCTTTAAATGGTCTTGTTATGGTACTTTATAATGGCTCTAACAACCAAAGTTATGCTGCGTATGATTTAGATGGCTATACAACAGATGCAAATGGCTATTTTGTAATTGGTAATGTAGATGTACCAAATGTAAGTTTAGTTATACCAAGTAATGGTTTGCAAAATGGTGCAGATGCTGTTGTTATATACACTGGTGATGCTTCAGATTTTCCAAACGGTTCTAGTGTAACTACAGATAATATAGTTGATGCTGTTGTGTATGATACTAACGATAGTGATGATTTAGAATTATTAGTGTTGTTAAACGCTGGTGAAGCTCAGGTTAATGAAGGCGGAGCAGGAGATAAGGACAATCATTCTTCACAACGTATTTTAAACGGAGCAGGAGGCGCACAAAATACATCTACATTTGCACAAGAAACACCAACACCAGGTGCTGCAAACGGAGAGGTTGTAGTTGTGCCACCAACAGAGGCTACAATACTAATTAATGAGTTAGACGCAGATACAGCTGGTACAGACACACAAGAGTTTGTAGAATTGTTTGATGGCGGAGCAGGTAATACTGCTTTAGATGGTAAAGTGTTGGTTTTTTACAACGGCTCTAATAACCAGAGTTATGCTGCTTATGATTTAGACGGATACACAACTAATGCGAATGGATATTTTGTAATTGGTAATGCAGATGTACCAAATGTAAATATTATAATACCAAGTAATGGTTTGCAAAACGGAGCAGATGCTGTTGCTTTGTATACAGGTGATGCTGCAGATTTTCCAAATAATTCTGCAATAAGCACAACAAATCTTTTAGATGCTTTAGTGTATGATACCAATGATAGTGATGATGCTGAGTTGTTGGTATTGTTAAATGCAGGAGAAGCACAAATGAACGAAGGTGGAGCAGGAGATAAAGATGCACATTCTTTGCAACGTTATACTAATGGTTCTGGCGCAGCGTTAAGCACTGCTAATTATGTACAGGCTTTGCCAACACCAGGTGCATCTAACACAAATGCTACAGAACCAATTACTTTAGTAATTAATGAAGTAGATGCAGATACAGCAGGTACAGACACACAAGAATTTGTAGAATTGTTTGATGGCGGTAAAGGTAACACGGCTTTAGATGGTTTTGTTTTAGTACACTATAATGGCTCTAACAACCAAAGTTATGCAGCGTATGATTTAGATGGATATACAACCAATGCAGAAGGTTATTTTGTAATGGGTAATGTAGATGTGCCAAATGTAAGCTTAGTAATACCAAGTAATGGTTTGCAAAACGGAGCAGATGCAGTGGCTTTGTACACTGGTAATGCATCAGATTTTCAGAATGTAGCTGTAACAACTAATGGTTTAATTGATGCTTTGGTGTATGACACTAATGATAGTGATGCTACAGAATTGTTAGCTCTTTTAAATCTAGGTGAAGCTCAAATTAATGAGGATGAATTAGGTAATAAAGACGGACATTCATCACAACGCTTTCCAAACGGACAAGGAGGAGTAAGAAATACAGCAACGTATACACAAGCTATTCCTTCTCCAGGAACAGAAAACGGAGCTGTTATACCACCACCAGCAACTATTAGTATTGCAGAGGCAAGAAATGTAGCAGACGGAGAAGTGGTTACTGTAACAGGAGTGTTAACTGTTGCAGATGCTTTTGCTGGTTCTGCTTATATACAAGATGCTACAGGAGCAATTGCTATTTTTGATGAGTTGGTACACGGAGAAGGTGTTTTTATGGTAGGTGATTCTATTACTGTAACAGGTACAAGATCTGCTTTTAATGATCAATTACAAATAGCAACGGTTACCAATGTAGAAAACAATGGTGCACCAACAAACGCAATTACACCAGTAACAGTTACTTTAAGTGAATTGGTAAATCATCCGGCAGAATTGGTACGTATTATTAATCCTGCTTTTCCTAAACCAGGAGATATATTGTTTGGAAATTCTAACTACACTATTACAGATGCATCTGGTAATGGATCACTTCGTATAGATAATGATGTAGAAGCAATAGTTGGTTTAGGTCAGCCTAATACTTGTACAGAAATTACAGGTGTAGTTGGTCGTTTTTATGAAACATACCAATTGTTACCAAGATCTTCAGAAGATATGCCTTGCGCAGGGGAGTATGTGCCACCAACAATTCCAGTAGAAATAGGAAAAGACAAAACGTTAGATGTGGTAGCCTGGAATATAGAGTGGTTTGGAGATGAAGCAAACTCGCCAGCAGCTGGTAGCCCAATGTCTGATGCTATACAAAAAGATAGTACAAAGGCTATAATTGCAAAGTTAGATGCAGATATTTATGCTGTAGAAGAAATTGCAGATGAGACTTTATTTGCTCAAATGGTTAGTGAACTTCCTGGGTATGATTATGTACTTTCACCAGCGGTATCTTACCCTAATGACCCTGGAGTTAGTCAAAAACTAGGATTTATATACAATACAGCAACTGTAAATGTGGTAAATACTAAGGTGTTGTTGCAAACAATTCACCCAATGTATAACGGAGGAGACGACTCTGCCTTGGTTAATTATCCAAGTGCAACAGATCGTTTTTATGCAAGTGGACGTTTACCATTTTTAATGACAGCAGACGTAACTATTAATGGTACAACAGAACAAATAAATGTTGTTGCCTTGCACGCAAGAGCAAATAGTGGTACAGATGCACAAGGCAGGTATGATATGCGTAAGTATGATGTTGAGGTATTAAAAGACACTTTAGATGTGCAATATGCAGACAAAAAACTTATTTTGTTGGGTGATTATAATGATGATGTAGATACAACAGTTGCAGATATTACAACGACTACAACGTCTAGTTTTAATGCTTATGCTACAGATGAGGTTAACTATAATATAGTTTCAAAAACATTAAGTGACCAAGATTTTAGATCGTATGTTTTTAGAGAAAATATGATAGACCATATTACAATAACAAACGAGTTAAATGACAACTATATAGCAGAATCTGCTCGTGTACATTATGAGTTTTATGATAGTGACTATCCAAACACAGTATCAGACCACTTTCCGGTATCTGCACGTTTTCAGTTAAAAGGTTTAGAGTTGGTAAATATATCTACAACAGATGTTACTTGTAGTACGGCTACAGATGGTACAGCTACAGTAGTTGTAGAAGGTGGCGCAAAACCATATGCTTATGAGTGGAGTAATGGCGATACAACAGAAACTGCTACAAGCTTAGAAGCTGGTACACATAGCGTAATTGTTACAGATGCTTTAGGCAATGAGGTTACGGAAGAATTTATAATAACAGCTCCAGAGGCAATAAACATTTCTGTTTCTGATAACACTAAGGTTTACTTAGGCTATGACTCTTGTACAACTTTAAGTGTAACTAGAGTAGAAGGTGGTGTTGCTCCTTATAGTTATGAGTGGAGTAATGGTGAAACTACACAAGACATTAAAGCGTGCCCAGAGACTACAACAACATATACCGTCACTGTAACAGATGCTAATGGTTGTTTTACAACAGCAAACGTTACTGTAGATGTAGAAGATGTTAGGTGTGGTAACGCGTACAGACCAGGAGTTGAGGTTTGTTACAAAGGAAAATCGTATTGTATGTCTAAATGGGCAGCAGCAGTTTTTGTAAAGTATTACGGTGCAACATTAGGTGCTTGTGATGCACAAGATCAGGTGTCTATTACAAATTTAAGACTGTATCCAAATCCGTTTAGAAATTATTTAAATATTCAATTAAATAGTAATTTAGATACAAATGCAGATTTTGTTATCTATAATTTTTATGGAAGAAAAGTATTTAGTTCAAAAGAGCAGTTAACAGCTGGTAAGTCTAACTTAACGTATAACTTAAGTTATTTAAGACGCGGAAAATACTTTTTAAAAGTAAGAGTAAATGGTGTAACGCAAAAAGCAAGACTGCTTATTAAGCGTTAAGCTAATAATAAAACAAATAAAAAACCCATCAATTTAATTATTGATGGGTTTTTGCTTTTTACAAGCTATAAAATAAACAGTTACTAAATACCAGTATAGTTACTTGGTGTAATAGCTTTTAGTTCAGTTTTAATAGCATCAGATACTTCTAAAGTATCAATAAAATTAGCTATAGATTTCTGATTAATTTTTTCGTTTGTTCTAGTTAAACCTTTTAATGCTTCATAAGGGTTAGGGTAAGCCTCACGACGTAAAATAGTTTGTATTGCCTCTGCAACAACAGCCCAGTTATTTTCTAAATCTTGTTCAAACTTTTCCTTATTAAGTAATAGTTTGTTTAATCCTTTTAATGTAGAGCTAAAAGCAATAATAGTATGTGCAAAAGGTACACCAGCGTTTCTAAGTACTGTACTATCTGTTAAATCCCTCTGTAACCTAGAAATAGGTAATTTAGCAGATAAGTGCTCAAAAATGGCGTTAGCTATACCTAAGTTTCCTTCAGAGTTTTCAAAATCTATAGGGTTAACTTTATGTGGCATAGCAGAAGAGCCAACTTCGCCAGCTTTAATTTTTTGTTTAAAGTAATCCATAGACACGTATGTCCAAAAATCCCTATCTAAATCTATAATAATAGTATTTATACGCTTAAGCGTATCAAACAAAGCAGCCATATGGTCATAATGCTCAATTTGCGTAGTAGGGAAAGAGTGCTGTAAGTCTAACTTTTCTTGAACAAATTTTTGTCCAAATGATTTCCAATCAATGTTAGGGTAAGCAACTTTATGCGCATTAAAATTCCCAGTTGCACCACCAAATTTAGCGGCACTTGGTATATCATTTAATAAATTAAATTGTTCTTTTAAACGAACCACAAAAACATCTATTTCTTTACCTAAACGTGTAGGAGAAGCTGGTTGTCCGTGAGTTCTGGCAAGCATAGATACTTCTGCCCACTCTTTAACCAATTCTTCTAACTTTTCAATAACATCAAAATACATAGGAACGTAAACCTCGTTCATAGCTTCTTTTATAGAAAGCGGTATAGCAGTGTTATTAATGTCTTGTGATGTTAAACCAAAGTGTATAAACTCTTTGTATTCCTCTAAACCTAACTTGTCAAATTCTTTTTTAATAAAATACTCAACAGCTTTAACATCGTGGTTTGTAACTTTTTCTATTTCTTTAATTGCTTGCGCATCATCAGTAGTAAAGTTTTGGTAAATAGCACGTAAGTTTTCAAACAATGCAGTATCAAAATCTTTTAATTGCGGTAACGGAATTTCGCATAATGCAATAAAGTATTCAATTTCAACTCTAACTCTGTATTTTATCAAAGCTTCTTCAGAAAAAAAAGAACCTAGAGCATCTACTTTGTTTCTGTATCTACCATCTATAGGAGAAATGGCATTTAATTGGTTTAAAGACATCTGTTTTTGTGTTGATTTTTAAAAGCTGCAAAGGTAGTTAAAAGTATGTTTATATGCCTATTAGTTAGCTTGTTTTATGTGCTGTTTTTTAAGAAATAGAATTAATAAAAAGTTAAATTTTTATGCAATTTTATCTAATGTTAATCTAGCTCTTGCCTTATATGCAGCAGTGCCGTAAGGGTAATTTTTTTCTAATATGCTACGTAGCTCTGGATGTATCCAAGCATACTTTTTGCCTAATGCATAGAGACCTGTCATAGAATACGCCTGTGTAGCTACTTTATGGTTGCCAATAAGCCAATCAAAACAAACGGTAGTAATTAGCTCTAAATGTTTTTCTTTTAAGTTTTTCTGAACTTGGTTTTCTTGTTTAGAGAAATATTGAAGCATTAAAATTTCGCAAATTTTAGCACAAGGTCTAATGCTAGACTCTATGGTTAACAACTTTAGTCCGTTTAAAAATTTATCAATTACAGGAAAAATAATACTATTATTTTCTTTAAAAGCAAACTCTAATACCCAAGCTGCTTTACAAGAGATAGGATCATTTACAGTAAGTACAATGTCTAGTAAGTTAGGAACTAAACCTTGTTCTTGTAAAATAACATTAGCTATTTGTTGTCTTTTTTCTCTAGAGTGGTTAACGCTACTTTGTAGCCACAAATGTAATTCTGTTTTTGTCACAAAAAGTTGTATTTTGCTTATACTAAATTGTAAAGATGAAAATACTAAAAAAAATACTACTAGCTTTATTAATTATTTTAATAGCAATGCAATTTTACAGGCCAGAAAAAAATAACGCAGAAACCGATTTAAAAACTGCCTTTTTAACAGAAACAAATCCTTCTAAGGAAGTTAAAAAAATATTAGAAACTAGCTGTTATGATTGTCATAGTAACACAACTGCGTATCCTTGGTATAACAATATAGCACCGGTATCATATTGGTTGGCTGACCACGTTAAAGATGGTAAAAAACATTTAAATTTTTCTGAATGGGAAAATTATTCAGTTAAGAAAAAAGATCATAAGCTTGATGAGGTAATGGAAACCGTAGAAAGTGGAGAAATGCCATTAAAGGAATATACGTGGACCCACAAAACGGCAAATTTAAGCAGTACACAAAAGGAAGCGCTAATAGAATGGGTAAAAAATACTAGAGCATTGTATCAATTAAATCTTTTACAAGAGTAGGCAAACCATTAACGGCAGTTTTATTTATAATTGTAAGGTTATTAAAATCACTTTGCTTAATACTAGGGTTAGGGTCTATAAAGTAAATAGGAGTGCCATTAGTAACATAATGTACCAAACTAGCAGCTGGGTATACTTGCATAGAGGTGCCAATAATTATTAAAACATCTGCTGTTTCAGTTATTTTTGCAGCTTTTTCTAATAAAGGTACTTCTTCACCAAACCAAACAATATGCGGTCTTAGTTGGTTTTTACTTTTAGATAAATCTCCTAAGTTTAAGTCTTTTGTCCATTCTAATACCTCGGTTTCATTTTGGGTACAACGTGCTTTTAAAAGTTCACCGTGTAAATGAACCACATTTTTGTTTCCTGCGCGCTCGTGTAAATCATCTACATTTTGGGTAATTACAGTTACATTAAAGTGCTCTTGTAATTTTGTAATAGCTAAATGTGCTTTATTAGGTTTTACAGTTAATAATTGTTTTCTTCTTTGGTTGTAAAAATCCAATACAAGCTCTGGGTCTGTAGCAAAACCTTGCGGAGAAGCTACTTGCATAACATCATGACCTTCCCATAAGCCATCTGCGTCTCTAAATGTTTTTATGCCGCTTTCTGCACTAATTCCGGCTCCAGTAAGGAGAACAATATTTTTCATTCGCACTAGTTTTTTATAAAATTAAACTTTTCTTTTTATATTGGTCTTTATGACAGACATTAAACTATTAACTTATTTAGAAAACATAATAAGTGAAGAACGTAAAACGCGTTTTTTAGATATTTTAAAAGACAGAACTAATTATATTACCGTTGCTATAGAAGATGTTTTTCAAATGCATAATACTAGTGCAGTTATTAGAAGCTGTGATGCTTTTGGTGTACAAACTGCTCATTTAATAGAAAGTAAATACAGTGAGCCTTTAGATAAAAATATAGCAATGGGAGCCCAACAATGGGTAACTACGCCAAGGTATAATACAACAACAGAGTGTATAGATACGCTGCGTAAAGATGGTTATAAAATTATAGCAACATCTCCGCATACAGATTCTTATTTACTAGATGATTTTAAGATAGATGATAAAATAGCGTTGTTTTTTGGTACAGAAAAAAGCGGTTTAAGTCAAGAAGTGCTAGACAAAGCAGATGGTTTTGTAAAAATACCAATGGTTGGTTTTAGTGAGAGTTTAAACATATCTGTTTCTGCAGCAATATTATTACAACACTTAACCACAGAATTAAAAAAAACAACTAAAAATTGGCAACTTACAGCTGAGGAAATATTAGCTATTAGACTAGATTGGACTAAAAAATCTATAAAAAGTATAGATGATATTTTAGAGCGTTATTATAAGGAAAACACATAGCTATAACAGAAGTATTACTTACATAAAGTTTTATTATTTTTTTGTAAATTTAAGAACCAACCAAACCTCAAAAAAAATGATGATAGCTGTTTATATACTAGCAAGCTTAGTAGTACTTGTTGTAATTTTAGCTGTAGTAGCTCCCAAGAGTTTTAATGTGTATAGGTCTATAGATATCACCAAATCTAAAGACGAAGTTTTTAACTATGTTTTGCTTGTTAAAAATCAAGAAATTTGGTCTCCTTGGGCTAAAAAAGATCCTAATATGGCTCGTAAATATACCGGTACAGACGGTACAGTAGGCTTTACTAGCTATTGGAACGGAAATAAAGAAGTAGGTGAAGGCGAGCAAGAAATTACCAATATCATTAACGGAGAACGTATAGATGGTGAGTTAAGGTTTTTTAAACCTTTTAAATCCACATCAGACTGTTACTTTAAATTTTATGACTTAGAAAATAACACTACAAGAGTAACTTGGGGTTTTTCTGGTAAAAACACATTTCCTATGAGTATTATGATGCTTTTTATGAATATGGATAAAGCTGTTGGCAAAGATTTTGAAGAAGGTTTGCTGGCATTAAAATTAGCATTAGAAAACTAAAGTTATTTTGCTTTAGCACAATCTTCAAGCTTCTTCATAGTCTTTTTTGCAATTTCTATACTTCGTAAATGATAGTATTTTTTAGCTTCAGTTAATGACTCATCCATTAGTTTAAGTTCATTTTTTTCGTAAATAGCCAAAGCAGTAGCATAAGCTTCTTTACAGTTGTCTTTTTCTACTGTCATTGCTAACATAGACTTTTCTAAAGGTATCAGAATACTATCCACAGTAGCATATACTTTTGCGTTTTCTGCACTAATTTTTTTATCAGTATTGCTAGTTGTTTTTTTACTGTAGGTAGCAATTTTATCTATACCAGAACTAATACTTTTTCTAGCATCTTCTAACATTAACTTAGCTGTAGATAAAGATGTACTGTGTGTAATATCTTTAAGTAAGTTTAGGCCTTCTGTAATTTCTTTATTAGCAGTAGAACAACCACAATCTTTTAATTGCTTATCTAATTTTTGTACTATTTTAATAGCCTTGTATGTATGAAATTTAACTGTGTTTATATCCTGAGATTTCTCAGCATTTTTAGTCTGTTTTAAAGCAAATTCTAAGTTAGAGTTTACCAAATCGCACGCGGTATTGGTAACAAAAGAAAACAACAATAAAGCTGCTAATAGTAGGGATGTATTTTTAAGTTTTTGTATCATTTTTAAGGTTTTGGGGCACCCTTAAGTACAGATTCTGTTGCAATATAGTTAGTAATGTTATCATAACCTTTTATTATCGTTAAAGCGGCAAAAAATCCTATTGATGTGCTATAAAACAAGGAAACATCAATAAAATATAGTATATTCAAGCTCTTAAAAAATAAAATAGAATAAAGTGCGTAACGTAGATATAAAAAAATATAAGGTTTTAGAAAATGTACAATTGTCTAGCAAACCAACATTAGAAACTTTTAATGAATCTGATAAGAAATTAAAAAAGGAATTAGAAAAGATTAGAGAGGAATTAGGTGATTTTCAAGACACGTTATATGCTCACGGAAAATATAGTGTTTTAATCTGCTTACAAGGTATGGACACTGCTGGGAAAGACAGTCTAATTCGAGAGATTTTTAAAGATTTTAATGCTCGTGGTGTTGTGGTGCACAGTTTTAAAGTACCAACAGAATTAGAGCGTAAGCATGATTATTTATGGAGGCACTATATAGCATTACCAGCAAAAGGAAAATTTGGAGTGTTTAATAGAACACATTATGAAAATGTTTTGGTAACGCGTGTTCACCCAGAATATATAATGGGAGAACATATACCGGGTATACACAGTGTAGATGATATAGATGATGCTTTTTGGGCAAAAAGGTTTGAACAGATTAATAATTTTGAAAAGCATATAGCAGAAAATGGCACTTTAATTTATAAGTTTTATTTACACTTATCTAAAGAAGAACAACGCCAAAGGTTATTACGTAGATTAGATTTAAAAGAGAAAAACTGGAAATTTTCTCCGGGAGACTTAAAAGAACGTAAACTTTGGGATACTTACCAAGAGTGTTATGAAGATGCTATTACTAAAACGTCTAAAAAGCACGCTCCTTGGTATGTGGTACCTGCAGACAATAAAAAGGGAGCCAGAGTAATTGTAGCATCAATTTTATTGCAAGAATTAAAAAAGTATAAAGACATAAAAGAGCCAGAGTTAGATGATGAAATTAAGGCAAACTTAAAAATGTATAAAACCCAATTAGAATCAGAATAAAAGATGAAAAAAATAACTGTAATATTCCTATTAGTTTGCACAACTATTTTTGCGCAAACAGCTGATGAAAAACAACTTAGATCAATTTATGACGCTGCATTAACAGATGGTATGGCCTACAATTGGTTAGACCATTTATCCAATCAAATTGGTGGGCGTTTATCTGGCTCTGTAGAGGCACAACAAGCTGTAGATTATACCAAAAAAGAATTAGAAAAGTTAGGAGTAGATCGTGTGTATTTACAACCAGTAATGGTGCCAAGATGGGTGCGTGGTTTACCAGAGTATGCAAACATTTTATCTGAAGACGGAACCACTACAAGTGTGCCTATTTGTGCATTAGGAGGTTCTGTTGCAACTTCTGCCTTAGGGTTAAAAGCTAATGTAATAGAAGTAAAGAGTATTAAGGAGTTAGAAGAGTTAGGTAAAGAAAAAATAGAAGGTAAAATTGTATTTTTTAACAGACCAATGAACCCTAAAGACATTGTAACTTTTACTGCTTATGGTGGGTGTGTAGATCAGCGTTACTCAGGAGCTGCAGAGGCTGGTAAGTTTGGTGCAGTAGGTGTAATTGTAAGGTCTGTTAATTTACGTTTAGATGATTATCCGCACACAGGCTCTATGAGTTACGGAGATACTCCTGTAAAAAACAGAATTCCTGCTGCGGCAATTAGTACAAATGGAGCAGAGTTATTAGCTACAGCTTTAAAGTTAAACCCAAACACAAAATTCTTTTTTAAGCAAAATTGCAAACAGTATGATGATGTACAGTCATACAACGTTATTGCAGAGATAAAAGGAAGTACTTACCCAAATGAGATTATAGTAGTAGGTGGCCATCTAGATTCTTGGGATTTAGGAGACGGGTCTCATGATGATGGAGCAGGTGTAGTACAAAGTATGGATGTATTACGTTTAATTAAAGCATCTGGTTACAAGCCTAAAAGAACTATAAGAGCTGTGCTTTTTATGAATGAAGAAAACGGTTTAAGAGGAGGTAATAAATATGCACAGGTGGCTAAAAGTAAAAATGAAAATCACATTTTTGCTTTAGAGAGTGATGCCGGAGGTTTTTCTCCTAGAGGTTTTTCTTTTGATTGCTCTACAGAAAATTTTGAACAAGTAGAAAGCTGGAGAAATTTATTTAAACCATATTTAATTCATTTGTTTGAAAAAGGTGGTAGTGGAGCAGATGTTGGTCCATTAAAAAAAGATAATATAGTTTTGGCAGGTTTAAGACCAGATTCTCAACGTTATTTTGATCACCATCATGCAGCCAATGATACTTTTGAACACGTAAATAAAAGAGAGTTAGAATTAGGGGCAGCTACAATGACAAGTTTGGTGTATTTGTTTGATAAATACGGTATTGTAACCTCAAAAAAGATAAAAGGATAATAACAAATTCTTAAACGCATTGGGTTTTGTGAACAAAAAACAATGACTATCTTTGCGGCTCATAAAAAATAAGCGATATGCAAGACGGAATTTACGCAAAATTCAATACTACTAAAGGAGAGATTTTAGTAAAATTAACGCACGATAAAACACCAGGTACAGTTGGTAACTTTGTTGCCTTAGCAGAAGGTAATTTAGAGAACTCTGTAAAACCACAAGGAACACCATATTATAACGGATTAAAATTTCATAGAGTTATTCCAGATTTTATGATTCAGGGTGGATGTCCTTTAGGAACTGGTACAGGTGATGCTGGTTATAAGTTTGATGATGAATTTCATCCAGAGTTAACACATTCTGGTCCTGGAGTTTTATCTATGGCAAACGCTGGTCCTGGTACAAACGGTAGCCAGTTTTTTATAACACACATTGCAACACCTTGGTTAGACAATAAGCACACGGTATTTGGACACGTAGAGAGTGGACAAGATGTTGTTGATGCTGTAGCACAAGGAGATACTATTGAGACTTTAGAAATTGTAAGAGTTGGTGAAGAAGCAGAAAAGTGGAATGCTGTTGAAGCTTTTAGAACTTTTGAAGGATCTAGAGAAAAAAGATTAGCAGAAGAAAAAGCAAAGGCAGAAGCACAAATGGAAAAATTAGCCGCTGGTTTTGATGCAACTGAGTCTGGTTTACGTTACAAAATTATTCAAAAAGGTAATGGAGCTAAAGCAGAAAGTGGTAAAACTGTTTCTGTACACTATGAAGGATCTTTAGTTAGCGGTCAGGTTTTTGATTCGTCATACAAAAGAAACCAACCAATAGATTTTCAATTAGGAGTAGGACAAGTAATTCCTGGTTGGGATGAAGGTATTGCATTATTACAAGTAGGAGACAAGGCTCGTTTTGTAATTCCTTCTAACTTAGCATACGGTAGTGCAGGTGCAGGTGGTGTTATACCACCAAATGCAACACTAATTTTTGATGTAGAATTAATGGATGTAAAATAGTTTGTAAAAACTACTAAGCATAATTTTTTTTAAGACCTCTCTTTTCTAAAGAGAGGTTTTTTCGTTTAGAGAAAAAACTACCATTTACACTTACAGTAAGTAAAATAATATTTACAGCAATTAGTACAGACAAAATAAGAAAAAAAGTAATCATATTTATATAGGTTAAATGTGTTTAAATTAAGGTTCTACTTACATAACAATTATGTTAACAAAAACCCTACCAACTTTTTTCATATAACTATGGGGGCACTAAATTATATGCGCTTTTACCTACTAGACTCTTATTTGTTAAAAGGGTTGCGTTAAAAGTTAATTAAATTATAAATTTTATGTACTTTAGTGCTTAACTGTAAGTAAATTAGATATTTAAAATAGCATTTGTTGGTATGAAAAGTAGTACGTTAAAATCATTGCAATATCCTATAGGTGATTTTATTTGTCCAGAAGAAATAACTAAAGAACAAATTAAAAAGTGGATTAAAACGTTGGAGTCTTTTCCTGTAAAACTCACCAACATTGTTTTAAATTTAAATAATGAGCAGCTAAATACACCTTATAGACCAAATGGGTGGACTGTAATACAATTGGTGCATCATATAGCAGATAGTCATCATAATAGTTATACTCGTTTTAAATGGGCGCTTACAGAAGAAGCTCCTATAATAAAAGCTTATGAAGAAAAAGATTGGGCCAATTTGGTAGATGCCTCTACATCACCAGTTATATTATCTTTAAATTACATAACTGCGTTACACGCAAAATTGGTTTATTTACTAAAGGGATTAACAGATGAACAGTTAAACAGGTATTTTATTCACCCCTCAGGGGAAACCAAAGTTACAGTAGCAGAAAATATAGGTAGTTATGCATGGCATAGCAATCACCATTATGCACACATAAAAAACTTATGTGAAAGAGAAGGTTGGCTTTAAATTACTTCCATTTAATATTACAACCTATGCTTGGTTTTTGCTCAGGATTCACAATTTTACCTTGTTCTAAAGCATCTAATGCACTTTTTAAGTCTTTTCCGGTCACAGGTATGCCATTTCCTGGTCTAGAGTCATCTAGTTGTCCTCGATAAACAAGTTTTAAATCAGAATCAAAAACATAAAAATCTGGTGTGCAAGCAGCATCATATGCTTTTGCAATATCTTGCTTTTCATCATACAAATAAGGAAAGCTATAGTTGTTTTCTTTTGCAAATTTAGTCATTAACTCTGGTGCATCTTGTGGGTAGTTAATAATATCATTACTAGAAATAGCAATAAATGAAAACCCTTTATTTTTGTAAAAATCTGCAATTTTTACAAGCTCTGGATTTACGTGAATTACAAAAGGACAATGGTTACAAATAAATGCTATTATTGTGCCCTTATCACCTTTGTGGTTTTCTAAACTTACCATAGTGTTTGTAGTAGTATCTAAAAGGGTAAAAGAAGGAGCAACGGTTCCTAAGGGTAACATATTACTTGGTGTGCGTGCCATTATTTTGTTATTTAAATTTAGTTGTAAAATTAACTATATCTTTGAGAGTGTAAAGGTAAAAATAATAGATATGAAACAGCAAATTACGTGGTCAGATTTTTCTAAGGTAGATATGCGTGTTGGCACTATTGTAGCGGTTAATGATTTTCCGGAGGCACGTAACCCTGCATACCAATTAAAAATAAATTTTGGTGAAGAAATAGGAATTTTAAAAACGTCTGCTCAAATAACAAAGCGTTACACAAAAGAACAATTGTTAGAAAGGCAAATTGTTGCAGTCGTAAATTTTCCAAAAAAGCAAATTGCTAATTTTATGAGTGAGTGTTTAGTTATGGGGGCAGTAGAAGATAAAGATGTTATTTTATTAAGTCCGGAAGCTAAAGTGCCGAATGGATTAAAAATAGGCTAGTAAAAAATAATAAAACCTGAGTTTAAAAACTCAGGTTTTAAATATTTACTTTTTGTTTTAATTACATTATTTTACCAAAGTAAATGGCATTCATAAGTAATTTGTTTGTGCCAAACCAAAATGCTCTAAAATTGGTATTGTCTGTAAATAAAATAACTTGCCCTTTGCCATAACCTTGAGTTTTAAATGGTACACTTTTTTTTAATACAGCTAAATTCTCTTCAGAAATATAACCACTTAACAATGGGTTACTAGTATATTGTATTGGGTTGTTGTAGCTGTTTTTGTCTGGCGTTATATATATATTGGTATTTCTAAATAATGGTAATTTATCATTTTTATACCCATAATTAATAGGATGAGAACGATCTAATTTGGCTTCAAAAATAGCACCACCAGTAACTTGTGCACCTCTAAAATCTCTACGTTTATCAAAAGGAATATTTTTGGCAACAATTGCAGAGTCTTTTTTAAAGTTAATTTTCATAATTTCATTAGAGTTTAGCCAATAAGCAGCATTTCTGTATGCAATTAAAGTACCGCCAGCTTTAACCCAATCTTTAATTTTTGCAACAGAGTTTTTATCTAAAGCATTACCGTAAATACTAGGAACAATTAGTGCTGTATACCTGCTTAAATCAACTCTAGAAAAGTAGTCTGTGTCTAACTTCGTAATTTTCATATTGTAGCGCTGATCAAATAAATGCCAAATTTCACCAGCATCTGCATAGGTTACTCCATTACCTACTAGCAAGCCTACTTGTTGTTTTTTAATAGGATCAAACTCATTACTACCTAAATCTATACCTTTGGTTAAACCAGTACCCACAGCAGTTACTTTTAAATTGTTTTCTTCTGCTATTTGAAGCATAAACTGTTGTAATTCTGCTTTGTTAAGACGTTGATTTTGTACCGGAACCATAATAGTTCCATAATCATAACTTTTACCCTCTACCGTAAAAGGCTCTTTACCAACTTTAGCTCTAAGTCCAGCTTCTAAAATAGTATTTAGTGCTCTGGGGCTATAGTACTCATTCCACTCAAATAAATAAGCATAATTACTGCTGCCAGTTAGGCTACCCGTTAAGGGTTTAAGTACTTTAACTTCTTCACCCAAATTACTTAGACTAGTAGTTTCTGTGTAATCTAAATTAAATGCTAAAGGAAATGTCCAAGCAGAAATATCATAAAATAAGCTATCTGTAAAGGTTGTTCTTTTCTCGAACATAGCATTTATAAGTTGATAGTTTTTCTGATTCATAGGAACAACATAACTAGCTCCTTTTTTATATTTCTTACCATTTAAACTTACATCGTTTTTAAGTTGATTAAATTTTATTTTATGTCTACTTAAAATTTCTGCTAAGTGCCAAGTTTTAGAGGCATCTTTACTATCGCCAAAAATTATAGCCTTTGTTTTACTTTTAGCAGCGTTAGATTTTGCATTTTTATAAAACTGCTGTTGGTAGTTTAAAATTTTAGAGCGCATATTGTAAGCAGCTTCTATAGTAGATAATGCTGCCGTAAACTGGTTTCTTATAGTAAAAGGGAAGGTAAGTATACCATTTTCACTTTCTTGAACGTGACCACGAGAGCTACCTTGCTCAAATAAAATACCAATACTACCATTAACATCTGGGAAAGTAGAACCTTTACCATAGTAGTAATCATCATAATTTTCTTCAGAATAATATAAAGATCCTATCTTGTCAAAAGCTTTAGCATGATATGTGCCAATTTCTGCTGTTAACTCTTGGTTTATACTAGGGGTTAAAGGGTGTACTCTTGTAGGTTCTCCAGGTTGAAAAAAGAATGTAGAGTTTGTACCCATTTCATGGTGGTCTGTTAAAATATTAGGCAACCATTTATGAAACGTATTAATTCTGGCTTTGCTTTCTGGTAGCTGCACAGGTAACCAATCACGGTTCATATCAAACCAATAATGATTTGTACGTCCGTTAGGCCAAGTTTCATGGTATTCTCTATCATTACCATCTGGGTTTAAATTTTTACTTTTATTGCTGTTTGCCCAATGTGCAAAGCGTTGTATACCATCTGGATTAAAAGCAGGGTCCATTAGTATAACCATATTGTTTAACATCTTTTCTATTTCTGCACCTTGTGCAGCAGCTAAATAATAGGCGTAAGCTAAGCCTGCATTTGCACCACTAGGCTCATTACCGTGAATAGAAAAACCTTGGTAAACTACTATGGGCTGGTTACTAGTGTCTACATTAGTACTTGTGTTTGCAATATGCGTTTGTCTAATACTTTCTATATTAGTCTGATTTTTAGCAGAAGTAATAGTAAGTAATAATATTGGTCTGCCCTCATAAGTTTCTCCTCTGTTTTCTATAGAAATACGGTCACTAGCTTTGGCTAGTGCTTTCATATAAAATTGTAATTTATCATGAGATACGTGCCACTCACCAACTTCATGGCCTATAATATCTATAGGCTTAGGAATATTTGGGTTATAAGTTACATTTTGTGGTAAATAATAATTTAAATCTAGTTTTTCTTGTGCTTGTATAAATTGAAGCATTAGAAAAGCTAGTAAAAAAAATCTTTTTTTCATAGGTAAGTTAGTTTTTGAAAATAAAAAAAGCGACTCTTTTTAGAGTCGCTTAAAGATACATTTTTTTTATAATTTAAATGTCGTCAAAGCTTACGTTAGTAAAGCTATTTGTAGTTGCAGTTTCTTGTACTGCATTGGTGCGTTCTTCTTTTTTAAAGTCTTTTTGGTGCCTGTCAGAAATTACTTCCTCACCTTTTTCTTTAATAATGTAGTCCATCATTTCGTTTAAAATCTCTTTAAAAGGAGTAAAATCTTCTTTATATAAATAGATTTTATGCTTTTTGTAATGGAAAGATCCATCATCATGTGTAAATTTTTTACTCTCAGTAACTGTTAAATAATAGTCTCCTGCCTTAGTGCTTCTCACATCAAAAAAATAAGTCCGTCTACCGGCTCTTAATACTTTTGAATAAATCTCTTCCTGATCCATTAATTCTTTTTCACTCATTGTTATAGTTATCTCGTTAGTGTAATGTTATCATAGTATACTTCAAAAATGAAAAAAAAATAACTAATTGACAACATTTTTCTAACTTTCTTTCTCTGAGAGTTGACTATTATAAAGAGCTTTGTAATAGCCATCTATCTCAAATAATGAGTTATGTGTACCTTCTTGAACTACTTTTCCGTTATCTAAAATAATAATTTTGTCTGCATTTTTGGCAGAAGATACTCTGTGACTTACTATAAGAGTTGTTTTGTTTTTAGAAGCAGATTTTAGGTTGTTAAGTATCTTTTCTTCAGTTTCTGTATCTACTGCAGAAAGGCAATCATCAAACAAGTAAATTTTAGGATCTTTTAATAGTGCTCTTGCAATAGATACACGTTGTTTTTGCCCTCCACTTAAGGTAATACCTCTTTCTCCTAAAACAGTGTCATATTTTTCTTTAAAGTTCATAATATTTTTATGAACCACTGCTTTTTTAGCAACAGCTATAATTTCTTCATCAGTAGCATCTTCTTTACCAAATTTGATATTGTCCTTAATAGAGTCAGAAAATAAAAAAGCATCCTGTGGTACAGCACCAATGTTTTGTCTTAGGCAATCTAAATTAACTTCTTTAATAGGAGTATTATCTATAGCAATATTACCAGAGGAAACATCATATAATCTTGCAATTAAATCTAGTATGGTAGATTTTCCGCTACCAGTTTTACCAATTATAGCTACAGTTTCTCCAGGGTTTATGGTAAAAGATACATTTTTTAAAGCTGTAATATTAGTATCATCATAGGTAAAACTTACGTTTTTAAACTCTATTTTACCATTAATCTCCATAGGAGTAGTAACAGTATTTTTAATCTCTGGTTCTTCTTGTAAAAACTCGTTTATACGCTCTTGTGATGCTTCTGCTCTTTGTATAATAGAGGTTAACCAACCTACAATTGCAACAGGCCACGTAAGCATATTTACATAAATAATAAACTCGGCAATTAATCCAATACTCTCTATTTGTCCGTTTAAGTACTGCTTGCCGCCAACATAAATAACAATAATATTACTTATACCAATTAATAGTACCATTAATGGAAAAAACCACGCATTAATACGAACAAGAGACATACTTTTATCTTTACCTTCATTAGCTAAAGACACTAATTGACTGTTAGTTTTTTCTTCAATACCGTAAGCTTTTATTACAGATATTCCAGAAAAAGATTCTTGTGCAAACGTAGAAAGCTTACTTAAAAACTGTTGTACTACAGTACTACGTTTGTGTATAACTTTACTAATGTTATAAATTAATACAGATAATATAGGTAATGGTATAAGCGTATAAAGAGCTAGAGTGGGAGCTTTAGAATACATTATAGGTATAATACAAGCAAATAATGTAAAAGTATTCATCCCGTACATTAAAGCTGGTCCGCAATACATTCTAACCTGACTAACATCTTCGCTAATCCTGTTCATTAAATCACCTGTTCGGTTTTTTTTGTAAAAGTTTAAACTTAACTTTTGGTAGTGGTCATAAACCTCATTTTTTAAGTCGTACTCTATGTGTCTAGATACATTAATTATGGTTTGCCTCATTAAAAAGGTAAAAAAACCAGATAAAAGGGCAGCACCTAAAATAATAAGAATATAATCTAGCAGGTGTCCTTTAACCACATCAATAGGTACGTTTCCTTGAGAAATAAATTCTTTTACTACGTTAATAGATTTGTTTACGTAAGGCGGCATTACTAATGAAAATACTCGCGCAACAACTGTTATAATAATACCTATGGTAAGTTTAAGCCAATATTTTTTAAAGTATTTATTAATGTGTTTTAACTCTTTCATTTACTTTTTAAGGATAGTGGTGTTGTACTAAGTTAGCAAAGATAGGTTTTTAAGCATAATCATATGTTATCATTATCATAAGATAAAAACTTGTTACAATTAGTACTTTTGAAAAATATAATAGTACTTTTGCAAAATATAATTTTTTAACAAATTAAAAGTTCTTTTTCAATGCTAACAAGAAGGCATATTAGGGTTAAAGTAATGCAGTGCATATACGCCCTTACTCATTCACAAGATGATACACTAGAAAAACAAGTAAAGTTTTTAAAGTATAGTGTAGATAGTATGTACACACTGTACTTATTAATGTTAAGTTTGTTGGTAGAACTGCAAAAAAGAGCAGAAGAGCAAGCAGACATTGCAGCAAAAAGTTATTTAGGAAATGTTTCTGATGCATATCCTGATCGTAAAAAATTTGTAAATAATAGAGTTTTACTACAAATAGCAGACAATAAATTACTACTTGAAGAATTGTCTAGCAGAAAATTAAATGATTGGTATTTAAACGAAGAATACATAAGATTAATTTATAAAGAAGTTGTAGAAAGTGAATATTACACAACATATATGACTAGCAAAACTAGTAGTTATGAAGAAGATAAAAACTTACTTGCAGATCTTTATAAAAATGTAATAGCACCTAACGAAAAAATTTACGACTATTTTGAAGACGATAAATTAACGTGGGTTGATGATATCCCTATCATAAATACATTTGTTTTAAAGCTAATTAAAAAAGCAAAGCCAGATGCTACAGAATCTTACTTTTTGCCAGAGCTTTTAAAAGAAGATGATGATATGGTGTATGCAAAGCAATTGCTAACCAAAACATTGTTAAATGATGCGGAATATGTTAAAGAAATTGTTGGTAAAACACCTAATTGGGATAAAGACCGTATAGCAGATATTGATGGTATTTTGCTTAAAATGGCAATTTGCGAACTTTTAAATTTTCCTTCTATTCCAGAGAAAGTAACTATAAATGAGTTTCTTGAGATAGCAAAAGAATACTCTACTCCAAAAAGTAGCATTTTTATAAATGGTATTTTAGACAAGCTTGTACGTGAGTATAAAAGTGAAGGAAAGTTAAAAAAAATAGGTAGAGGATTATTATAAAAAATATTCATTAATTTTGTGTGAAACAAATTAAAAATAAGAATTATGAAAAAAATTATTTTACTATTTGGAGCTGCTGTTTTTGCTATGTCTTTTACAGCTTGTAAAGACAACGCTTCTAATAAAATAATTATGGCTAATGTAGATAGCGCTGCAGAAAGAGACAACAATGCTAAAGACTTGCCTGTAATGACTTTTGATAGAACTGAGTTTGATTTTGGTACTATTGAGCAAGGAACACCACAACAAACAGTTTTTACATTTACAAATACAGGAAAAGCACCATTAATTATTACTGATGCAAAAAGTACTTGCGGTTGTACCATTCCAGAATACCCAAAAAACAAAGCAATTGCTCCAGGAGAATCTGGTGAGTTGTTAGTTAAATTTAATGGTTCTGGTCAAAACCAAGTAACTAAAGCAGTAACAGTAACAGCAAATACAGCTAAAGGAAGAGAAACTTTACGTATTAAGGCATTTGTAAACCCTAAAAATGGTGCAGCAGCATCAGTACCTTTAAAATAATAAAATGCAACAAATATTAGATCAGTACCCATTTCTACCAATGGTAGGAATATTTATAGTAGCATATTTTTTTATGATACGACCGCAAATGAAACGTTCTAAAGACGAAAAGAAATTTGCAGAACAATTAAAAAAAGGAGATAAGGTTATTACCAAAAGCGGTATGCACGGTAAAATCTTTGATTTAAATGATAAAGATATGTCTTGTGTAATTGAGACAATGGCTGGTAAAATTAAGTTTTCTAGATCTGCTATTTCTATGGAAATGAGCAAAAAATTAAATGAACCAGTAGCAGAAAAAAAGTAAACTCTTAGAGTTACTCACATAAAAAAGCATCAATTTACAAATTGATGCTTTTTTTATTTTCTATACTTATCATGTAAACCTATGCCATCCTGTATTAGTGTAATGCATTTTGCTAATCTGTTTAGCTTTGTAGCATCTCTTTTGGCCTCATTTATATAAGTAATAAATTCCTTTTGTTTGTAGGGTGTAAAGGAATTAAACTTACGCTTAAGGTCTATGTTTTTATCTAAAGCACCAGTTAATATTTCAGGTATTTTTACATCTGTATTTTTAGTAAAAGTAACTTCAATACCTTTTTTCTGATTCTCTATAGCTTCTAAAATATAATCTGTAACGGTTTCTTTGTTTATATCATTAACAGCTAAAAATTTCCAATGCCGCATAGCTTTAGTTTTTCCTTCTTGGGCATTTAATAATACTTTTTTAGGGTCTTTAAGCAAAGCACCATTATAGAACCAAATTCCAAAATGATGCTTAAAAGCCAAAATACCAATAACATTTTTGTTGTTTATAGTATAAACAGGGGCTCCCCATTTACAAGTTTCTGTGAGTTCTGTGTTTAAAGCAATTTTTCTTAAAAAGGCAATACCTTGCTTAAAAGGCTGTTCTTTATTAAAATAAGCATCAACTTTTATTTTAGCATCTGTATTGTTAGAACTCATTTATAGTTTATTTAGTAGCAGTAAGTTCACAAATTTTTACTATAACTTCTACAGCTTTTTCCATACTTTCTACAGGTACATACTCATATTTTCCGTGAAAATTATGCCCACCAGCAAAAATATTAGGACAAGGTAAGCCCATATAACTTAGTTGTGAGCCATCTGTGCCACCACGTATAGGTTTTATAATAGGAGTTATATTTAATGCCTCCATTGCTTCTTTGGCGGTTTCTACAATATGGTAAACAGGCATAACCTTTTCTTTCATATTGTAGTACTGGTCTTTAATAGACAGCTCAATGCAGTTATTGTATTTTTCATTTAGCCTAAATACTATGGTCTCTAAGGCTTTTTTTCGGTCTTCAAAAGAACTTCTTTCATGATCACGAATAATTAGGCCTAATTCAGCATTTTCTATCTCTCCTTTAATAGTATGTATATGGTAAAAACCTTCTCTACCAGATGTATGTTCAGGCACCTCTTTGTTAGGTAAAGCAGCCATAATTTCTTGCGCAATACCAATAGCATTAATCATTTTTCCTTTAGCGTAACCTGGGTGTACACTTTTACCTTGTATTGTAATGTGTGCACCTGCAGCATTAAAGTTTTCGTATTCTAACTCACCAATTTGGCTACCATCCATAGTATATGCCCATTCTGCACCAAATTTATCAACATCAAATTTATGTGCACCACGACCAATTTCCTCATCAGGAGTAAAGCCAATTCTAATTTTACCGTGTTTAATCTCTGGGTGTGCAATTAAAAATTCCATTGCGGTAACAATTTCAGTTATACCAGCTTTGTCATCTGCACCTAAAAGTGTAGTACCATCTGTGGTAACAAGAGTTTGACCTTTATATTGTAATAAATCTTCAAAATAATCTGGAGATAAAATAATGTTTTCTTCTGCATTTAATACAATGTCTTTACCATCATAATTTCTTATAATTTGCGGATTTACATTAGTTCCAGAAAAATCTGGTGTAGTATCAAAATGAGCAATAAAACCAATTGTAGGTACTTCTTTATCAATATTACTTGGTAATGTAGCCATTATGTATGCATTGTCATCTATGGTAACATCTTCCAATCCTATGTCTTTAAGTTCTGCAACAAGCTTGTTGGCTAAATCCCATTGTTTAACTGTACTTGGTGTTGTATTAGAGCTTGCATCGCTTTGCGTATCTATTTTTACATAACCTAAAAATCTATCTAATATGTCTTGCATAAGTATTTAATTTACTCAAAAGTACAGTTTATTTAGATTTTTTAAGACAATTGGCTCTTAGTATTTAGTTATAAAAATTGTAAAAACTGTTAATAAAAACCAATTGTAAAATAGTTCTACATCTAGGTAGTTTGTATTTTTGCCAAAATTTTAAAATTCTATGTACAAAGCTATTATTAGGCCGTTGTTTTTTTTGATGGATCCAGAAAAGGTGCATCATTTATCATTTTCATTAATCAAGTTTTTTTCTAAAATAGGTTTTGGAGGTTTATTTAGAGCAATGTATGTAGTAGATGATAAACGATTAGAGAAAGAAGTTTTTGGAATTAAATTTAAAAACCCTGTTGGTTTGGCGGCAGGTTTTGATAAAGATGCTAAACTTTTTAAAGAGTTGTCTAACTTTGGATTTGGCTTTATTGAAATAGGAACATTAACACCTAAGCCACAAACTGGTAACCCTAAAAAACGTTTGTTTAGATTAAAAGCAGATAGCGCAGTTGTTAACCGTATGGGATTTAATAACGGAGGAGTGTTAGAGGCAGTAGAGCGTTTAAAGGCGCAACACAATGTGTTAATTGGTGGTAATATTGGTAAAAATAAAATAACACCTAATGATGGTGCTGTTGAAGATTATTTAATTTGCTTTGAAGCATTATACCCACACGTAGATTATTTTGTTGTAAATGTAAGTTCACCAAACACACCTGGCTTAAGAGAATTACAAGACAAAGAACCGTTAACCAATTTGTTAAATGCTTTAGTTACTGAAAATAAAAAGTATGTTACGCAAAAAGGAGTAAAAGCTAAACCAATTTTACTTAAAATTGCACCAGATTTAACAAATGAGCAATTGTTAGATATTATAGACATTGTAGCAATAACAAAAATAAACGGAGTTATAGCAACTAACACAACCATAGAACGTAACAACTTAAAATCACCAGAAAGTATTACTAAAGAAAACGGAGGTTTAAGTGGTAAGCCGTTAACTAACAGAAGTACTGAGGTTATTAGATTTTTAGCAGAAAAAAGCAATAAAGCGTTTCCTATTATTGGAGTAGGAGGTATACACTCTGAAAAAGACGCGTTAGAAAAAATAAATGCAGGAGCAGATTTAATACAAATTTACACCGGTTTTATATATGAAGGTCCTAGATTAATAAAAAGAATAAATAAAGCAATTTTAGCTAACACTTAATTGCTCCAATAATCTAATACAAATACGTCTTCTAACACAGGTGTAAGTAAAGATACAAACGCTTTGTGGTCTGGGTGTGGTAAGTAAATGGCGCGGTCTTCTTCATTTTTGAAAGTTACAAAAAAGCAATGTGTAAACCCTTTGCTTAAACCTTCTGGACTATTGTTTAATCCCCACTCATAATCCATTATTTGTGCTATTTTAGAGGGTAAAGCACTAAAGGCTTTTTCTATAGTTTTAATTTGTTGTTTTGTTGCTTCTGGTTTAAATTTAAAAATAACCACGTGTCTTAATACGCTGTCTTTAGCTGTAGTCATAGAAGTTTTTAAGTTTTTATTTGTGCTAATGTTTGCGTAACTAGTTAAACATAAACACATAAAAAGTAATAAAAATATATTTTTCATTATTGGTATTTTGTTTAAAGATAACCATAAGATAGATAACTACTTTTTAAATTTGTATTTTTCATACTTTAAAAAAAATGTTTTGAATTTAGATATACTCTTGGCCTTTATTTCTGCCACTACTTTGCTAGCTTTTTTTCCGGGACCAGATAATATTTATGTGCTAACACAAAGCCTTGTTAATGGTAAAAAGTATGGTTTAGCAACTGTTGCGGGTTTAATTTCTGGTTGTTTGGTACATACAACACTTTTAGCTTTTGGTGTATCTGCACTAATAAAAGCTAATGATTATTTGTTTTTAGGAATTAAAATATTTGGAGCCTTGTACCTATTTTATATTGCCTATAAGGTTTTTAAGAGTGATGGAAGCCTTATTTTAGGGGGAGATAACGCGCCAAAAAAAAGCTTATTTTCGCTTTTTAAACAAGGGTTTATAATGAATGTTTTAAATCCAAAAGTGGCATTGTTTTTTTTAGCTTTTTTTCCTGGTTTTTTATTTAGTAATACACTTAATACTATTACACAGTTTTATGTGTTAGGAGTACTTTTTATGGTAGTTTCCTTTGTGGTATTTAGTATTATAGCCATTTTAGCGGGGTCTATATCTAGTTATATTATTAAAAATGAAAAAGTTGGATATATTTTTAAATGGTTGCAAATTGTAGTTTTTGTAGGCTTAGGAATTTATATTCTTTTATCGGATAAATAGTAGTAATTTTGAAAAAGTCAACAATTAATTTATGTCTGCTAAAGTAAAAATTACAGAGTGCCCAAGAGATGCAATGCAAGGAATAAAAGAATTTATTCCAACAGAGTTAAAAGTTAAATACATACAGTCTTTATTAGATTGTGGTTTTGATACTATAGACTTTGGCAGTTTTGTATCACCTAAAGCAATACCACAAATGGTAGATACGGCAGAGGTTTTAGCAAACTTAGATTTATCTAGAACTCAGAGTAAACTACTTTCTATAGTAGCAAACGTACGTGGCGCCCAAGATGCTAGTAAGCATAAAGAAATAAACTATTTAGGTTACCCTTTTTCTATTTCAGAAAACTTTCAGATGCGTAATACACATAAAACAATTGCGCAATCTGTAGAAACACTAAAGCAAATATTAGATATTGCTAATACTGCAAATAAAGAGGTTGTTACATACATTTCTATGGGTTTTGGTAACCCTTATGGAGATCCTTGGAATGTAGAGATAGTAGGTGAATGGACAGAGAAATTGGCAAAAATGGGTGTTAATATTATTTCATTGTCAGATACAGTAGGCTCTTCTACACCAGATGTTATAGATTATTTATTCTCTAATTTAATTCCAAAATACCCAAAAGTAAAATTTGGAGCACATTTACATACTACACCAACCAAATGGCAAGAGAAGGTTGCGGCGGCTTATAACGCAGGTTGTGTTAGGTTTGATGGCGCAATACAAGGTTTTGGAGGCTGTCCTATGGCAAAAGACGATTTAACAGGTAATATGCCCACAGAAAAAATGTTATCTTATTTTACTGCAGAAAAGGTAGATACTAATGTAAATTGGATGGTTTTTGAAGCTGCATACAATAAAGCAACAGAATTATTTTCTAAATATCATTAATTAGTTCAGGTGTAATCATCTGTTAATTAAAAATTTAACACCATTATCTTTATTTGTTCTAAATAAATATTGTTTTATATGTTTCTATTAGAGATATTTGCAAAAAAATATTTTAATAATAGTACTTATGAAAGTAAATAAATTATTTGCAGGCTTATTTTTAACAAGCGTTATTTTTACATCTTGTTCTTCAGATGATAATGGTGATGGTAACGATAATCCAAATGTTGTTGTTCCTGCTACTTATGTTTTTGAAAATAATGGGGAGAGTTCTGTAGATTTTGGAGGTCAAACTACTAGAATACAAATGGCAGAAGAATTTATATCTGCTCTTTTAGATAATACAAGCACAGAAGAAAAATTAGATGCTATGTTTGCTCATGAAGAAAACAATAACGATTTTTCTAATGCAGATTTAAACAGCTCTAACAAAAGTGTACGTAGTAAAATTGCAGCATCTGCAGATTATTTTTCAACTAATACTACAGCATCTATAGCTATAAAAGAAAATTTTGATTTGTGGATTAGTGCTCAAGTAACAGAGGTTTTTCCTAAATGGGATGATGATGCTGTTGCAGGTAGTGCCGGTAAAATTCAGCAAATAGGTGGTGGATCTACAAGATACGTAAACGGTAAAGGTTTAGAGTATAACCAAGCAATTGCTAAATCTATAATAGGAGGTTTAATGGTAGATCAAATGTTAAACAACTACTTAAGCATTGCTGTTTTAGATGAAGGTACTAACGCAGCAGATAATGATGCGGGTACTTTAGTAGATGGTAAAAACTATACAAATATGGAACATAAGTGGGATGAAGCTTATGGATATTTATATGGTAATGAAGATACTCCTGCTACGCCAGAATTAGGAAAAGACAGTTTTTTAAATAAATATTTAGCAAGTGTAGAAGCTGATTCAGATTTTACAGGTATTGCTAATGATATTTATGAGGCATTTAAGTTAGGAAGAGCGGCAATTGTAGCAAAAGATTACGAGCTTAGAGATGAGCAAGCACAAATTATTAGAGAAAAAGTTTCTAAAGTAGTAGCAGTACGTAGCGTTTATTACCTACAATCTGGTAAAGAAGTGTTAGAAAGTGATAAAGCTTCTGCTTTTCACAGTTTATCTGAAGCTTTAGGTTTTATAAACAGTCTACGTTTTACTAGAGATACTGTTACAGATTCTCCTGTATTAGATGCAGCTACTATTGATGGCTATATGGATACATTAATGTCAGGTAATGGCTTTTGGGATGTTACACCAGCAACATTAGATCAGATTTCTAATGAAATTGCTGCAGCATATGGTTTTACTACAGAAGAAACAGTAAACTAAAAGTTTTTAACTAGGAGCATTTTTTAAAAAAGTAGTCGTAAATAGTCATTTTATGACTACTTTTTTCTTATTTTTGCCCTTTATTTAGAATAAATAAAATTAAGGATAAATGAAGAGAGTGATTTTTGTTTTTATAGCTGCATTAACGGTTTATGCTTGTAGCTCATCAGATGATAGTTCTGATACCGTTAATAATGGTAAAGACGACTTTAATAGGGGAGGACTGTTAACTAATGTTGCAGATAAAATAATTATACCATCTTACGAAGATTTATCTACTAAGTTAAATGACTTACAAGAAGAAAAGGATAATTTTATAGCATCTCCTTCAGAAATTAATTTAATTGCGTTAAGAGACAAATGGCTGTCTGCTTATAAAGTTTGGCAATCTGTAGAAATGTACAACATAGGAAAAGCAGAAGAAATTAACTATGCTTTTCAAATGAATGTTTATCCTACGTCTATAGATGATATAGAAAGTAATGTAGGTTCGGGAACTTATGACTTAACGCACCCTAATAATAATGATGCTGTTGGTTTTCCTGCTTTAGATTACTTATTATTTGGCTTAGCAGAAACTAATGCGGATATTGTAGAAAAGTACACCAATACAACATCTGGAGCTGGATACAAAACTTATTTATCAGACTTGGTAAACCAAATGAATATATTAACCGAGACTGTATTAACCGATTGGAAATCTGGTTATAGAGAAACTTTTATTGCTAGTACAGAGAACACAGCAACAAGTGCTTTTAATAAGTTAGCTAACGATTTTGTTTTTTATTTTGAAAAAGGATTACGCGCTAACAAAGTAGGTATTCCTGCAGGAGTTTTTTCTACTACACCTTTACCTTCTAAAGTAGAAGCATTTTATAGTGATAAAAACTCAAAAGATTTATTAGTTGCTGCTGTACAAAATATTCAAGATTTTTTTAATGGCAAAGCTTATAACTCTACCACTACCGGAACAGGTTTTGCAGATTATTTAGATTATTTAAATGATATTACACAAGGTGAAGATTTAAACGCTATTATTAACGGCAAAATTAATGATGCTAGCGCCAAGGTGTTAGAATTAGATGCTAGCTTATCTAACCAGGTAGATGTAGATAATGTTAAAATGACAGAGGCTTATGATGCTCTACAAAAAGTAGTTGTTTTAATTAAAGTAGATATGTTGCAAGCATTTAGTGTAAATGTAGACTATACAGATGCAGATGGAGATTAATATACTAAAGAACTAATAATTAAAGATTCTCTAAAGTATTAGAGAATCTTTTTTTGTATAAAAATGACAGCTAATTTTAAAACATACTTAAGTAAAACAAGCCATATAGCGCCTTTGGTGGTATTTAGAGTTTGTTTTGGTGTTTTAATGTTTTTAAGTATTCTAAGGTTTTGGTCTAAAGGGTGGATCTATGAACTATACATTAAGCCTAAATTTCATTTTACATATTATAATTTTGAATGGATTAAGCCAATAGGAAACTACACTTATGTTTTCTTTATAATTTGCGCTATAACAGCAATATTAGTAGCAATTGGTTACAAATACAGGTTAGCAATCTTTTTATTTTTTTTAAGCTTTACTTATATAGAGTTAATGGATAAGACTACTTACTTAAACCATTATTACTTTGTAAGTATACTAAGTTTTTTAATGATTTTTTTACCTGCAAATGCGTACTTCTCTGTAGATTCTTACCTAAGAAAAAAAACATATAGTTACGTGCCAAGCTATACTATAGACAGTGTAAAACTACTATTAGGTATAGTATATTTTTATGCAGGATTAGCAAAAATAAATTCCGATTGGCTATTTAGAGCTATGCCTCTAAAAATATGGTTACCTTCTAAGTATGATGTTCCTTTTATAGGTAACTCTATTTTACAGCAAGAATGGGTTCATTACTTTATGAGCTGGTCTGGTATGTTGTATGATTTGTTAATACCGTTTTTACTACTTTATAAGAGAACTAGAATTTTAGCATTTATAGCTGTAGTTATTTTTCATTTATTAACAAGAGTTCTGTTTCCTATAGGTATGTTTCCTTATATAATGATAGTGAGTAGTCTTATCTTTTTTAGTGACAACTTTCATATTAAAATTATCAATCATATAAGAAAAGTAAGTTATAAATTGCCTATCACTATAACTAAAAATACAGCTGCGGTAAAAGATCAAAATATATACTCTATCAATAAAAAGAGATTAATATTAGGCTTTTTAGCTGTGTTTTTTACTATTCAGTTATTACTACCATTTAGGTATTTGTTGTATCCTGGAGAGCTTTTCTGGACAGAAGAAGGATATCGTTTTTCTTGGCGTGTAATGCTTATGGAAAAAATGGGCTATGCAAATTTTAAAATTGTAGATAGTAAAACTAAAAAGCAATTTTATGTAAATAACGCAGACTTTTTAACCCCTTTTCAAGAAAAACAAATGAGCACTCAGCCAGATTTTATAGTGCAATATGCACATTATTTGGGAGATCATTTTAAAAAACAAAAACATAAAAATGTTCAGGTTTTTGTAGAGAGTTATGTGGCGCTTAATGGAAGGTTAAGTAAGCCATACATAGACCCAAGTATAGACCTTTACAAAGAAAAAGATTTATTAAAACACAAAACGTGGATTTTACCATTTAACGATGAAATTAAAGGATTTTAAAATAGTATTACTACTTATATTTTGTAACGCATCTCTTTATGCTCAGTATAAAGTTTCGGGAACCGTTACATCTAAAGAAAATAACGTACCTATAGGTGGTGTAGAAATTTATAATAAAGCCAAGGGTAAGGTTTCTGTTACCAATAATAAAGGCTACTATGAGTTTATTACAGACGAGAAACAATTAGAAATTGTATTTTTTTCTTATGAGTATAACATAGAAGAAGAAATAGTAAATGTGGTAGGTAATACTGTATTAAATAAACAATTATCTGCTGTAGAAATAGAATTAACAGAAGTAGAAGTTGTAGCCAGAAAAGCTCAAATTTTTAATTTAAAACGGTTAGAAGATGTTGTAGGTACGTCTATCTATGCAGGTAAAAAAACAGAGGTTGTTTTGGTAAGTGAATCTGTAGCAAATTTAGCCTCTAATAATGCAAGGCAAATATATAGTCAAGTTGTAGGATTAAATATTTTTCAAAATGATGATGCTGGCCTACAGTTAAACATAGGAGGGAGGGGCTTAGATCCAAACAGAACATCTAACTTTAATACACGTCAAAACGGATATGATATTAGTGCAGATGTTTTAGGGTATCCAGAAAGCTATTACACTCCGCCTGCAGAAGCTTTAGAAGAAATACAAATTATTAGAGGTGCAGCGTCTTTACAATACGGAACTCAGTTTGGAGGACTAGTTAATTTTGTAACTAAGAAGCCAAATTCAACTAAAGAAATAGAAGTTTTAACAAGAAACACTGTTGGTAGTAATAATTTGTATACCAATTATACAAGTGTAAGTGGTACAAAAAATAAATTTAGCTATTATGCTAGTTTTAACTTTAAGCAAGGAGATGGTTTTAGGCCAAATTCATACTTTAATTCTAAAAATGCATTTATGCATTTGGGGTATCAATTAAGTACAAAAACTAAAGTAGAAGCAGAGGTTACATATTTAAATTATTTAGCACAACAAGCTGGTGGGTTAACAGATAATATGTTTAATGAAAACCCTTACCAAAGTAATAGAGCAAGAAACTGGTTTAAAGTTAATTGGCTTTTATATAATATAAAGTTTAAACACAATTTTACGGAAAATACCAGCTTATTATTTAACTTTTTTGGTTTAAATGCATCTAGAGATGCCCTAGGTTTTAGAACAAACAGAGTAAACCAAGTAGATACAAATGAAGAAAGAGATTTAATTACCGGAGATTTTAAAAACTTTGGTTTTGAAGCTAAGTTGTTAGACAAGTATACTTTTTTTGGAAAAAAAGCAACCTACTTAATTGGTACTAAGTTTTATAAGGCAAACAACACATCTATACAAGGGCCAGGAAGTAATAGTAGTGACGCTAACTTTTCTTCTGCAATAAATGATTATCCTAATTACCCGTCGCAGTCTAATTATAAAAATCCTAATTTAAATATTGCATTTTTTGGTGAAAATATATTTTACCTAAAGGATAATTGGTCTCTAACACCTGGTTTAAGAGTAGAATATATAAAAACAGAGAGCGACGGTTTTTTTAAAAAAATAAATACTGATGCAGCAGGTAATGTTATTTTAAATGAAACGGTAGAGAGTAATGATAGTAATGAGCGTTCTTTTATATTATTTGGTTTGGGAACAAGTTATAAGCCAAATAAGTTTTTAGAGATTTATGGTAATGCATCTCAAAACTACAGGTCAGTAACTTTTTCTGACTTAAATATTGTGAACCCTTCTTTTAGAATTGGAGATTTATCCGATGAAAAAGGATATACTTTAGATCTTGGTTTTAGAGGTAATTATAAAAACTATATCTCTTATGACGCAGGTGTTTTTGGTCTTTTTTATAATGACAGAATAGGTTTGGTTACAAAAGCCTTAGATGATGGTAGTGTGGTGCAAGAAAGAACAAATGTTGGTGATGCTCGTATTATAGGGGTTGAGTCTTTAGTAGATTTTAATTTAAAAAAGGTGTTTAAAATAAATAGTAGTTTTAGCTTTAATTATTTTATAAATACATCTTTTATTAATTCTGAGTATACCCAGTCTCAGCAAAATGGTATTGTAGGAAATAAAGTAGAATTTGTACCGGATTTTAACTTAAAAACGGGTGTAAAATTTGGGTGGAAAAATATGTTAACTAGCATACAATATACAAGCCTAACACAGCAATACACAGATGCTACTAACTCTAAAGAGCCAAGTTTAAGTGGTGTAAATGGTGTTATACCAAAATATAATGTTTTAGATTTTTCAATGTCGTACAGATATAAATTTTTAAAATTAGAAACAGGTGTAAATAACCTATTAGATGAAGAATATTTTACTAGAAGAGCAACAGGATATCCTGGTCCTGGTATAATTCCTTCGGCTAACAGAAATTACTATGCTACACTAGAAATTAAATTTTAAAATTTTATAATGAAATACAACGGACTACTTGGCACTTTTCCATCAGAAATAAAACTATTTATAGGAGCTTTTGTAGTTATCTTGTCTATTGGTTTTTATACAGGACTTATGTTTGTTAATGAAACCACCGGAGCCAAACCAGCAGGCATTACAGAAAACTATTTAGGTAATGAAGAAGATGAAGATGCAGAGGTAATGAAATTTAAAAAGAGTAAGCGAGAAATGCTTACTACAGTGCATACACATATATTGTCTATGTCTTTTATTTTCTTTTTATTAGGTGGTTTGGTGTGGCTTATAAAACTACCAAAAAAGTTAAAACTGTTTTTAACAATAGAACCGTTTTTGTCTGTATTGCTAACATTTGGAGGTATTTATTTACTATGGTCAGGTTTACTTTGGATGAAGTATATAATTATGATTTCGGGTGCATTAATGACACTTACTTTTACGTTATCTGCTCTGGTAATTTTATGGCAATTAATTAAAAAACAAGCCACAACTTAGTTATTACTGTATAGTTTAGTAGCTTTATACTACTATGCGCTACTTGGTAACTCTTATTCTATTATTTTTTTGTGTTGATAGCTTTGCTGCCGAATGGAAGAATTTTAAAGCATATCAGCAAAAAACCGGAAGAAATACACTTTTGCCTAAAGACTGGCTTAAAAAAGACCGATTGAAAAATACGGTTACTTGGCAACAAGCAAATAGCTTTAATCTAAAAAACAATTCATTTTTAGAATATCAAACCATAAAACAAAGAAGAGATTTTTACAAATGGTATGCATTATCTATAGAAAAAAAAGGGCATAAAGTTGTTTGGCCAAGGATGGCACATTTTATTTCTGCTAAATTAAACTTAGCTACTCATTACCCATATAAAATGTTTTTAAAAAATGATGTTATAGATGCTGCAAAAATAGGTAGCGAAAAAGTATTTAATTCTGCTTTTTTAAGTATGTATAATTTATACTCAAATACCACTGTTTTAAATGAAAAAGAAAGTTTAGCTTGGGATAAAGCCATATTGTATAAAGAGCAACACATTTGGGTAAAAGAAGTTTATGATACTTTAAATGAAAAAAACTTAAAAAGGTTAGCGTATATAGCAAAAGGTAAATTTGTATATGCAGTTGTAGTTCCTAAAAAAATTACGCTTTAAAGGTTGTTTAGCATCCGCACAAGAGAGGTATACGTATGCTATGCAAACGTTAAGAAAACATTGTGAAAACTCTTATTGGTAAATATGTGGTTGTTTACATTTATAAATTGTATATTTGCACGCAATTAATCCTTAATTGCTATGCAAGCTCACCTAAATAAAATTGTTGGAGAAGGTCTTACTTACGATGACGTACTCCTTGTTCCTGCTTTTTCAGAAGTGCTTCCAAGAGAAGTAAGTATAAAAGCAAAATTTACAAGAAACATAACTATAAATGTACCAATTGTCTCTGCGGCAATGGATACTGTAACAGAATCTCGTATGGCAATTGCCATGGCGCAAGAAGGCGGTATTGGAGTGTTACATAAAAATATGACCATTGCAGAGCAGGCAGCAAAGGTTCGTAAAGTTAAACGAGCAGAAAGTGGCATGATTATAGATCCTGTTACTTTGCCATTAAATTCTGTTGTGCGTGACGCTAAAGCAAATATGAAAGAGTATAGCATTGGCGGCATTCCAATAGTAGATGAAGAGGGTAAATTAATTGGTATTGTTACGAATAGAGATCTTCGTTTTGAAAAAAATAACGACAGGCCAATTTCAGAAGTAATGACTTCTAAAAACTTGGTAACTGTTAGTGAAGGTACCTCTTTAGCACAAGCAGAAGATATTTTACAAGAAAATAAAATTGAAAAACTACCTGTTGTTGATGAAGACAACAAATTGGTTGGTTTAATTACGTTTAGAGACATTACAAAACTAACTCTAAAGCCTATAGCTAATAAAGATACTTATGGTAGATTAAGGGTTGCTGCAGCTTTAGGAGTTACAGGAGATGCAGTAGAACGTGCAGAAGCGTTAGTAAATGCTGGTGTAGATGCAGTTGTTATAGATACAGCACATGGCCATACAACAGGTGTTGTTGCTGTTTTAAAAGAAGTTAAAAAGAAATTTCCAGAGTTAGATGTTATTGTAGGTAACATAGCAACAGCAGAGGCTGCTAAATATTTAGTAGAGGCTGGTGCAGATGCTGTAAAAGTAGGTATAGGTCCAGGATCTATATGTACAACTAGAGTAGTTGCTGGTGTTGGTTTTCCTCAATTCTCTGCAGTTTTAGAGGTTGCAGCAGCTATAAAAGGTAGTGGGGTTCCTGTAATTGCAGATGGCGGAATTAGATATACTGGTGATATACCTAAAGCTATAGCTGCTGGTGCAGATACAGTAATGTTAGGTTCTTTATTAGCAGGTACTAAAGAATCTCCAGGAGAAACTATTATTTACGAAGGAAGAAAGTTTAAGTCTTACCGTGGAATGGGTTCTGTAGAGGCTATGAAACAAGGTAGTAAAGACCGTTATTTTCAGGATGTAGAAGATGATATTAAAAAACTTGTACCAGAAGGTATAGTAGGCCGTGTACCATACAAAGGAGAGTTGTATGAGAGTATACATCAATTTGTTGGTGGTTTACGTGCAGGTATGGGGTATTGTGGAGCTAAAGATATTGAGTCTTTAAAGGAAAAAGGTAAATTTGTTAAAATTACAGCTAGTGGTATTAATGAGAGTCACCCTCATGATGTTACTATAACTAAAGAGTCTCCTAACTACAGTAGATAAATAATAACCTATATTATAAAAATGCAGCATAGCTTTTTAAGTTATGCTGCATTTTTTTTGAGTAAAATTTGCTTTTGTATTTATATTAATCGTAATATTGCAATAAACAAATTAAGTTATGGGTTTAGCAAAGACAGAAATATTTACAGAAGACCAAAATCAGGTAGCAATTTACGCTAAAGCTTTTAGTCACCCAGCACGTGTAGCCATACTTCAACACTTATTTAAAATAAATACGTGTATCTGTGGAGATTTAGTAGGAGTTATTGGTTTGGCACAACCAACAATTTCTCAGCATTTAAAAGAATTAAAGTTATTAGGGCTTATAAAAGGTAATGTAGAAGGTACAAGTGTTTGCTACTGTATACATAAAGAAAATTGGACAAAAATGAAAACTGTAATGAGTCAGTTTTTAGATCAAGATTTAGAAGAAAATAATAGTTGTTGTTAAGTTTAATTTAAAATAATATTTATATGAAATTATCAGAAGTTAAAGCAAATTTAAAAAGCTTAGAAAAAATAGCATTTCAATTGCCAAACGGAGAATTAGTACCTAGTCATTTTCATGTAACAGAAGTAGGTAAGGTAACTAAAAACTTTATTGATTGTGGTGGTACTGTAAGAAATGAAGAGGTTGTTAATTTTCAATTGTGGAATGAGCAAGATTATGATCATAGATTGCATCCAGAAAAATTAGTAAACATAATAGAATTGTCTGAAAAAGTTTTAGGCATTCCAGATTTAGAAGTAGAAGTAGAATATCAAGGAGATACTATTGGTAAATACGGATTAGATTTTGACGGAACTAACTTTTTGCTTACATCAAAATTAACAGATTGTTTAGCAAAAGATAAATGTGGTATTCCAGAAAAAAAAGAAAAGGTAAAGCTAGCAAGTATACAAGCATCTGGCAATAGTTGTGCTCCTAATTCTGGTTGTTGCTAAAATGGAATTTAAACCAATTTCTAAAGCTAATTACTCTAGTGTAGCCAAAATTTATCAAGATGGTATAAGCACTGGTGTAGCAACTTTTGAAACTAAAGTTCCAACTTGGGATGTGTGGAGCAAAGCTCATTTGCCATTTGGGTGTATTGCATTGTTTGCTAATGAGGGTACTATGCAAGGTTGGGCTTCTTTAGCAGCAGTTTCATCTAGGTGTGTTTATGGCGGTGTAGCAGAAGTTAGTGTTTATGTGGCAGCTAATGCCAGAGGCAAAGGTTATGGTAAATTACTGCTAAAACAGTTAATAACTATTAGTGAGCAAAATAATATTTGGACGTTACAAGCTGGTATTATGAGAGCTAATAAAGCTAGTTTACACTTGCATAAAGAATGTGGTTTTAGAGAAATAGGTTACAGAGAAAAAATTGGTAGACTTAACGGTAAGTGGCTAGATAATATAATTTTAGAGCGCAGAAGCGCAATTGTGGGAATTTAAAAAGTTTAAAAAATGATTTTTGAAGAAATTAACTCCTTTATTGGTGATTTAAAAAAAGTAGAAGTTAGTAATGAGCGTAAGGCAATTTTACAACCTTTAGCAGATTATGTACAAGAAAAAGCAACTAAAAATGAAGACATTCGTTTAAATTTTATTTGTACACACAACTCTAGAAGAAGTCACTTGTCTCAAGTATGGGCGCAAACAATGGCAGCTTATTTTAATGTTAAAAATGTTGCTTGTTATTCTGGTGGAACAGAAGCAACAGCTCTTTTTCCTATGGTAGCAACCACATTAAGTAACACTGGCTTTAAAATAGAAAAACTAGCAGGTACAGACAATCCTGTTTATAGTATAAAATATGGTGTAAATGCAGCACCAATTATTGGTTTTTCTAAAAAGTATGATGCAGAATTTAATCCTGCTTCAGAATTTGCTGCAATTATGACTTGCTCGCAAGCAGATGGTGGTTGTCCTTTTATAGCAGGTGCAGAAAAACGTGTTCCTATAACTTTTGAAGATCCAAAAGCTTTTGATGGTACACCACAACAAGCAGAAAAATACCAAGAAAGAAGCACGCAAATTGCTGCAGAAATGTTTTATATCTTTTCAAATATTAAGAAATAATGGCGGGTAAAAAATTAAGTTTTTTAGATAGTTACTTAACATTGTGGATTTTTATTGCAATGTTACTAGGTGTAGGTATAGGTTATTTTGTACCAAGTTTTCCGGGCATTATAGATTCTTTTAGTAGTGGAACTACAAATATTCCAATAGCAATTGGGCTAATAGTAATGATGTACCCACCACTGGCAAAAGTGAATTACGCACTCTTACCAAAAGTGTTTAAAAACACAAAAATATTATCTATTTCTTTAATTCTTAACTGGATTATTGGACCTGTATTAATGTTTTTCTTGGCTATAATTTTTTTACAAGATTATCCAGAGTATATGGTTGGACTTATTTTAATAGGTTTGGCACGTTGTATAGCAATGGTTCTTGTATGGAATGATTTGGCAGAGGGTAGTAGTGAGTACGGAGCTGGTTTAGTGGCTTTAAATAGTATTTTTCAGGTATTTGCGTATAGTTTTTATGCTTGGCTATTTATTACTGTTTTGCCTCCTTACTTTGGTTTTGAAGGTGCTATTGTAGATATATCTGTTAGTGCTATAGCAGAAAGTGTTGCTATATATTTAGGAATTCCTTTTTTATTAGGTATTTTAAGTAGATTAATACTTGTAAAATTAAAAGGAGAAGAGTGGTACAATACTAAGTTTATATCTACTATTTCACCATTAACTTTAATAGCATTGCTGTTTACTATTGTGCTAATGTTCTCTTTAAAAGGAGAGTTAATTGTAGAAATACCTATGGATGTTGTAATTATTGCTATACCATTATTAATATACTTTACATTAATGTTTATTATAGGGTTTTTCTTTACAAAAGCAACAGGAGCAAGTTATGATAAAACAACTGCTGTAGCATTTACCGCTGCAGGTAATAATTTTGAGTTAGCTATTGCTGTAGCTATTGCTGTTTTTGGATTAAATTCTGGTCAGGCTTTTACAGGTGTAATAGGACCTTTAGTAGAAGTACCTGCTTTAATATTGTTGGTTAGAGTATCATTCTGGTTTAAGAAAAAGTATTTTAGTAAGGCATAATAGTATAGATAAAATTTATTTTTATGTAACTTAGTCTTTCAAACAAATTATAATGAGAAGCTTTGTTTTATTACTAATATTTGCTGTTGTTTCTTGTACAGAGCACAAGGATGTTAATACTTTAAGTACGGTAAACTGGGATAAGAGAAGTGTAGGGTTTAAAATCCCAGATTCTTTAAAAACAGGTAAAACTTATTTATCTGTTTATTCACAAGTTTATAGTCAGTCAGAGCATACAACGCATGACTTAACAGCAACAATAAATATGCGTAATACTAGCAGTACAGATACTTTGTATATTATAAAAGCAGAGTATTTTAATACCGTAGGTAAGTCTATTCGTAATTATGCAAAAAAGCCAATATATATAGCTCCTATGGAGAGTGTAGCTATTGTTATAGATGAGCATAATAAAGAGGGTGGTACTGGAGGTAATTTTATTTTTAATTGGAAGATAAGTAAGTTATCAAGTAATCCGCTTTTTGAAGGTGTTTTTATATCTACCAAAGGTCAGCAAGGTTTGTCTTTTGTGACGCAAGGAAAAGTAATAGACTAAATCTTAAATTTAAGTATAAAAAAATCGCTCTAAACTAGTTTAGAGCGCTTTTTTTATACTATATGTGGGCTTATTCTGTTTTAGAGTCATATTCAGCCCATTTTTTTGTTTTGTGTATATCTTCACCAAAATATTTGGCAATTTTTAAAAATGGTTTAGGTTTTTGGTAGCCAGGTACAGGAGATAACATTTGTTGTTTTTCATCTAAAAAAATAGTAGTTGGGTAACTCATTTTACCTTGCATTAATGCAGCAGCAAACTCGTGGTAACCACTTCTTCCAGACGCAACAAATTTATAAGTTTGTCCTTTGTATTCTAATGGCTCTTTACGTTCACCATCTAACTTTACCATATAATAGTTTTTTGCCATATATTCAGCTACTTCAGGATTTTGGAATGTATCTGCATCCATTTTTTTACACCATCCGCACCAATCTGTGTAAACATCTATAAACATTTTTTTAGGCTCTTTATCTTTTGCAGCTAGCTCTATAGCTTCTTCCCAGCTAAGCCATTTTACTTCTTGAGCATTTGTTGTAAAAGATGTAAATGCTAAAAAGAATATAGCACAAATCTGTAAAGCGTTTATAGATTTTAATTTCATAGTAAATATTTTAGTTTTTAGTCCATCAACCTTAACAAAGCTAACGAAAAATATAAAAAATTATTTTACAAATATACTATACTCCCTGTTTACCGTGATTGGTTTTTACTAAAACAAGGGTAGTATGGGTGTTCTAATGCTTATAATTTTGCTGTATAAATTAAAATAGTATAAGATGAATATACAAAAACTTTTTCCATCTTTATTGGTAGAAACTCCAAGAGTTATTTTAGATAAAATTGTAGAACATAATACAATTATTAATCAAAAAAGTAAAGCTGTTGTTTCTTTGCATTTAACTACAGGTTTGTTTTTAGAAGGGAGTCCAATAAAAATAAATGTAGAAAATAGTATTGTGGTGCTGGTTTCTGGTGAAAAAATTAGTTATGTTAAAATTGCAGATATAGCGTGTATTAGCATTATAAATTTTGTGCGTTTTGTAGATATTTTAACAGATGATACATATTTTGAAGTTAAAGATGAATTGGTGCCAACACCTTTAGAGCTAAAAAGAATACAGAGGGAAATAGAAGAGTATTTAAAAAACACTTTTAGTGTTACATTGGTAAATACAGCACTCGAAGAGGTAAAAGATTCTAAAATAGAAAAATTTCAGATGCAGCAATTTTTTTCTAGTTTACTACAAAGTCTTAAAAATATTGGAAGTTATAAATCAGGTAAAGAGGCACTAGAAACTGTTAGTGTATTAACAATTGCATCAACCATAAACAAATTAAATGTAAAGAAAAATGCAGAAGGTAATTTAGAGTTGGAGGTTAATTTTAAAGAAAAATTTGAATCAGATTTTAATAAACAATTAGAAAATAAGTTAGAAGAAAGTTTGTAAGTTTAGTTAGTTAAAGGCAAAAGCCACTGCTTATTTAGCAGTGGCTTTTTCTTTTTTCATTTCTTTTTTCGAAAATAAATTTTTTACATCTATTTGGTTTTTAATAAGATCATCAAAAGTTTCTCTTTCTCTTATTAAAATTGCCTCGCCATTGTGCCATAATACCTCTGGTGGTCTAAATCTAGAGTTGTAATTGCTAGCCATAGTAAAGCAATAAGCACCTGCGTTGCGGAAACATAAAATATCTCCTTCAGATATTTCATTAATTCTGCGGTTGCTAGCAAAAGTATCCGTTTCACAAATGTAACCTACAACAGAGTAGTAACGTTCTCTTCCTTCTGGATTAGAAATGTTTAAAATTTCATGAGATGATCCATAAAGCATAGGTCTAATTAGGTGATTAAAACCAGAATCTATACTAGCAAACACTGTAGATGTAGTTTGTTTAACTACATTTACTTTTGCTAAAAAGAAACCAGATTCACTCACTAAAAACTTACCAGGTTCAAATGCTAAGGTTAATTCTTTACCATATTCTTTACAAAAGTCATTAAACTTTGCACTTAATTTCTGACCTAATTCTTCTACGTTAGTTTCTATATCACCAGTTTTATATGGTACTTTAAATCCGCTACCAAAGTCAATAAAGTCTAAGTTTTTAAAGTTTTTAGCAGTTTCAAAAAGTATTTCAGAAGCGTATAAGAAAACGTCAATATCTAAAATGTCACTACCAGTATGCATATGTATACCATTAATATTCATTTTAGTTAGGTCTACAATACGTAATAAATGTGGTATTTGATGAATACTAATTCCAAATTTTGAATCTATATGACCAACAGAAATGTTAGAGTTACCTCCGGCCATAACGTGTGGATTAATTCTAATACAAACAGGAATATTTGGGTGTTTACTACCAAATTGTTCTAATACAGACAAGTTATCTATATTAATACGTACACCTAAAGCAGCAGCTTTTTCAATTTCTTCTAAAGATACTCCGTTTGGTGTATATATAATAGATTCTGGTTTAAAACCAGCTAAAAGCCCTAATTCTACTTCTTGTATAGACACAGTGTCTAAACCACTACCTAAAGAATTCATTAGGCGTAATATAGATATGTTAGACAACGCCTTTGCGGCATAGTTTAATTTTAATTTTTTAACACCCTTAAATGCATTAGTTAATCTTTGGTATTGGGAAACTATTTTTTCCGAATCATATACATAAACGGGATCTCCGTATGTTTTTGCAATTTTTAATAAATCGGATGCTTGCATAAGTATATTGTTTATATTTTATTAGACAAAACTAAGATAGTTATTTATAGCTTCAAAAAATATAGTTGCAATATTATTAAAAAATAACAATTTGTTATAAATAAAACATTTTTACGATTCATTTAGGAGTATACACTATAATTATAGTAAGCTAACTTAAAATTAATTAGAGAAATTGACCTTGGTTTCTTATTTTTGTACCAGAACAAAATATACCTAATATATATGAACCTTCACGAATATCAAGGAAAAGAGATTTTAGCAAGCTTTGGCGTACGTATACAACGTGGCATTGTTGCTCATAACGCACAAGAAGCTGTAACTGCTGCAAAGCAACTTACACAAGAAACTGGCACTGGATGGCATGTAATAAAAGCACAAGTACATGCTGGTGGTAGAGGTAAAGGTGGGGGAGTTAAACTTGCCAAAAATTTAAACGAAGTAGAAGAAATTGCAGGTAACATTATAGGGATGAACCTAATTACACCGCAAACTTCTGCAGAGGGTAAAAAAGTTCACCAAGTTTTAGTAGCTGAAGATGTATACTACCCAGGTGAGAGTGAAACATCAGAATTTTATATGTCTGTTTTATTAAACAGAGCTACTGGTAGAAATATGATTATGTATTCTACAGAGGGTGGTATGGATATAGAAGAGGTTGCAGAAAAAACTCCACACTTAATTTTTACTGAAGAAATAGACCCAGCAACAGGTTTACTAGGTTTTCAAGCACGTAAAATTGCTTTTAACTTAGGCTTATCTGGTTTAGCATTTAAAGAAATGACAAAATTTGTTGCTTCTTTATACAAAGCTTATGTAGAGAGTGATTCTAGTATGTTTGAAATTAACCCAGTGTTAAAAACATCAGACAATAAAATAATGGCTGTAGATGCTAAAGTATCTATAGATGATAATGCACTTTACAGAAGAAAGCAATACGCAGAAATGAGAGATTTGCGTGAAGAAAACCCAATTGAGGTTGAAGCGGGTGCATTAGGGTTAAACTATGTAGACTTAGACGGTAACGTTGGTTGTATGGTTAACGGTGCTGGTTTAGCAATGGCAACTATGGATTTAATTAAGCAAGCAGGTGGTGAGCCAGCTAACTTTTTAGATGTTGGTGGTACTGCAGATGCTGCACGTGTAGAAGCTGCTTTTAAAATTATACTAAAAGATCCTGCTGTTAAAGCAATCTTAATAAATATTTTTGGAGGTATTGTACGTTGTGACCGTGTTGCACAAGGTGTTATAGATGCTTATAAAAATATGGGTACTATAAACGTTCCAATTATTGTACGTTTACAAGGTACTAATGCAGATATAGCTAAAGAATTAATAGATAATTCTGGTTTAGATGTACAGTCTGCTGTACAATTCCAAGAAGCTGCAGATAAAGTAAAGGAAGTATTAGCTTAAGCTACATACAATTAAATATACTAAAAAAGGGACAATCTAAGTGATTGTCCCTTTTTTTGTACCCAACAAAAAATTATTTCTTTTTGTTCTTGTATTTTACAGTACTTAAGTCCTGATTTTTATTTTTTTCTCTAACCTTATCTTTATAAATAGGTTTAGGTTTGTTATTGTTGTATATCTTTTTTTTAGGTAAAGTAGTTTTTCCTTTTTTAGCCAAAGCCTCAGCAGGTGTAGTTGGGTTGTCCTTAGAACCGCGTAAATATATAACCAATCCGTTTAAAAAATTACGTAATATTTGATCACCACACTCCATATATTTAGGATGATCTTCTTTTCTAAAAAAAGCACCAAGTTCACTTGTTGAAATTTTAAAGTCTACCAATTTTAATATTTCCACAATATCATCATCACGTAGCATAAGTGCTACTCTCAATTTTTTTAGGACATCATTATTCGTCATATATAAATATATTATTTTGTACAAAGTTACTATAAATATACCATTGATACATAGATATGTATCAGTTATACAATTTATGAACCATTTCTTGGATGTTTTTTATAAAATGCAGTATATTGCCGCTAATAAAATTAGCTATGTCTGTAAAAACCAATTATTTAAAAAAACTAAGTATATTATTAGATTTAATTGATTTGGCAAAGGTTGACGGCCTAGTACAATCTGAGTATGACTTTTTAGTAGAAGTTGCAGAAGATTTGGGTGTAGATGCTGTTGTTTTAGACTCTCTTTTTGAAGCAAAAATAGAACGTATAAAACCAGGTACAGAAGCAGAAAAAATTAGTCATTTTTTTAACCTAGTTAAATTAATGAATGTAGATGAAAAACAATCTATATTAGAAATTAATAAACTACATAAATTAGGTTTAGGTATGGGCTTATCTCCAATGGCCATACAACAAGTATTATCTATAATGCATAATTACCCTAATAAAGAGGTTCCATTAAATGTTATAGAGCAAGCTTTTAAAGCACAGCAGAACTAATACAACTCCTTTATTACTATTTTTTTCATAACTGTGTCTCCTTTTTTAATTAGGTACAGCATAATTTGGCGTGTATAATATTTAAATCCTGTCCTTTTGTCATATACACACCAGTTATTTGTGACAAAAAGTCACTAATTTATGGTTGGTATATAATTTGAAAAGTAACATAACAAGAATAATTATTAAAATTTAAAATTGTTAGTTATGAGTTTAGTTAAAAGAAATACAGTTTTTCCTTCATTATTAAATGAAATATTAAATACAGATTGGTATGGTGGCTTAGAGAATAATACATCTAATACAGCACCAGTAAATATTAAGGAAAACGAAAAAGATTACACTTTAGAGTTATTAGCTCCAGGTAGAGAAAAAGAAGATTTTAATATAGAAATAGATAAAAATATTTTATCTGTATCTGTGTTAGATGAAAAAGTTAAAACAGATGTAAACGAAAAGTTCTCATTAAAAGAATTTAGTGTAAAAAGTTTTAAAAGAACCTTTAGTTTGCCAGATACTATAAATGAAGATAGTATTAATGTTACCTATAAAAATGGAGTTTTAAAATTTACGTTACCTAAAAAAGAAGAAGCATTACCTAAGCCAAAAAGGTTAATAGAGATTGCATAATAAGTTTAAAATATTGTTTTATACGCTAGGATAAAGCAATATTAGATTTGGTTGGTTAGTTTTTGTAAAGTGCCCTAAGTAAAATTACTTAGGGCATTTTTTATTTTTCCTGTAAAGCTTTTATTTCATCTCTTAATTTAGCGGCTTCCATAAAATCTAATTCTTTAGCAGCTTTTTCCATAGCTTTACGTTTTTCACGTATCATTTTATCCTTTTGGTCTGTAGTTAAGTAAGCCATATCTGGTTCTGCAGCTCTTGCTTCTTCTTTTTCAAAATGGTAAGTAGAAACTGAATTTTGTGACAAAGCACTATCCAAACTTTTATTTAAAGCCATAGGCTTTTTGTTATGTTTAGTGTTGTAAGCAATTTGGCGTTCTCTTCTGTAGTTTGTTTCATCAATAGTTTTTTGCATACTAGCTGTAATTTTATCAGCATACATAATGGCTTTACCGTTTACATTTCTTGCAGCTCTACCTACAGTTTGTGTTAAAGAGCGTGCACTACGTAAAAAACCTTCTTTATCCGCATCTAAAATAGCAACTAAAGACACCTCAGGTAAATCTAATCCCTCTCTTAAAAGGTTAACACCAATAAGTACATCAAACAAACCTTTACGCAAATCTTGCATAATTTCTACACGTTCTAAAGTATCTACATCACTATGTATGTAACGGCAACGTACACTAATTCGGTCTAAATATTTAGCTAATTCTTCCGCCATACGCTTAGTAAGTGTAGTAACTAAAGTGCGCTCATCTTTTTCTATACGTAAGTGTATTTCCTCTACCAAATCATCAATTTGGTTTAAACTAGGTCTTATTTCTATTATAGGGTCTAGTAAGCCTGTAGGTCTAATTACTTGCTCTACATACACACCACCACTTAGCTGCAATTCATAATCTGCAGGTGTAGCACTTACGTGTATTACTTGGTTTTGTATCATTTCAAACTCTTCAAACTTTAATGGTCTGTTATCCATTGCAGCTGGTAATCTAAAACCATATTCTACTAAGTTTTCTTTTCTACTTCTGTCACCACCATACATAGCGTGTACTTGTGGTACAGTAACGTGACTCTCGTCTATCACCATTAAATAATCATCCGGAAAATAATCTAATAAACAAAAGGGTCTAGTTCCCGGTAGTCTACCATCTAAATATCTAGAGTAGTTTTCTATACCAGAACAATAGCCAAGTTCACGTATCATTTCCAAATCAAAAGTAGTACGTTCCTCAAGACGTTTAGCTTCTAAATGTTTTCCAATTTCCTTAAAATAATCAACCTGTTTTACCATATCTGCTTGTATAGCGTGTATGGCATTTTGTAAAATATCTGGCGATGTTACAAACATATTAGCAGGGTAAATATTTAAATTTTCATATACCTCTAATACTTTGTTGTGTAATGGGTCAAAAGCTTCAATTTCTTCTATTTCATCACCAAAAAAATGAATTCTAAACGCATGATCTGCATAACTAGGAAAAACATCTACCACATCTCCTTTAACTCTAAAATTACCATTTCTAAAATCTTCAGTAGTTCTAGAGTATAAACTCTGTACCAATTGATGTAAAAATTTGGTTCTAGATATTACCTGGTCTCTTTTAATAGAAATTACATTTTTCTGAAACTCTACAGGGTTACCAATACCATATAAGCAAGACACAGATGCAATAACAATCACGTCTCTACGGCCAGACAATAGGGAAGAAGTGGCACTTAAACGCAATTTTTCTATATCTTCATTAATAGATAAATCCTTTTCTATAAAAGTTCCCGTAGTAGGTATATAAGCTTCAGGTTGGTAATAATCATAATAAGACACAAAATACTCCACAGCATTCTCAGGAAAAAACTGCTTAAACTCAGAGTACAATTGCGCAGCCAAGGTTTTATTATGTGCTAAAACCAAGGTAGGTTTTTGTACCTTTTCTACCACATTTGCCACCGTAAACGTTTTTCCAGAGCCTGTAACTCCTAGTAAAGTTTGGTGTTTTTCTCCTTCATTTACCCCTTTAACCAACTCTTTAATTGCTTGTGGTTGGTCACCAGTAGGTTCAAATTTTGATACAACTTTAAATTTCATAGATTAAAAGTAACAAATACCGCAATAAAAGCATACAAATAAGCAATGTATTTTGGGCGCTCGGGCGGGCTTTACGCTATACTCCGTTTTGCTTTAGGGCAAATACGTGGTGCCGCTTCAATCCCTAGCGCAGCTTATCGTTTTAAAGAAAAATGACCATTAAAGTCTCTGCCATTTTCTAATTTAGCTCTAAACCAATAATCAGACTCAGGAGCAGGAATACCTTTGCTGTCACCATCCCAACCATTAGAGCTAGGATCTATTTTAGCAACAAGTACACCATACCTATCAAAAATATAAATATCACTTTTAGCTAAAAAAGTAGTGCTTATACCGTTAATTTGCCACGTATCATTAATAGCATCTCCATTAGGAGTAAACATTTTAGGGTAACCAATTACAGAAACACTATAAGGAGCTGTAGTTCCACATCCTTTTTTATCTCTAACAAATACCTCTAAAATACCAGCAGGCACATTTGTAAAAGTGTTGCTATCTTGGTAAGGTCCACGGGGATCTAAAATAGCATACTCATAATCACCATCTCCAGTAACAATAATGCTAATGCTATTATTGTTACTTAAATCTTTAACTTCTACATTAGTAATAGTAGCAATGTTAGATGGCGTAACAACAAATTGTTTAGAGTTTGTGCAGTTTTGTGCGCCGCCATTATAACTGTATCCAAGTTCTAATCTGTAGTTTCCTATAGTATTAATAACAGTATTAGCAGAGCTAGATATTAAATTTTCTGTGCCATTAGCTTCAATTTTAAACCATTGGTAAATATCATAACCTGGTTCTGCATTAAGCTCTAAAATAGGATTATCTGTGCACAAATAATACTCATCATTAATAATAACTTGTGGTGTTGGCTGTACAATTAAAGTAATTTCTTCTACACCTTGGCATTGGTTGCTAGCTTCTAATCTTGCATATAATGTAGCACTAGTAGAAATGTAATTTTCACCAGAAATTGGGTTTAATTCTAAAGATGCATCTGTGATAGATGCATAAAAATTAACTTCTAAGCCTGGGTAGTCTAAAGTTTTTATATCTTCTAAATTAAAAGATCCAGTAACCTCTGTATCTAAAGGATTAATATCACAAGCATAATAAGGTAATTTAGTTGGTAAGCTGCTAGTGGTGGGTTGTACCTCTAAATAAAGTTCTGCATACACAACACAGTCATTTTCATTAGTAACACTAGTATAAATTGTTTGGCTTTTAAAGTTTGTGTTTGTAAAACCAACAGGGTTTGTTATAGGTAAATTGGCATCTCTGTCTGCAACAGAAGCATAAAAGTTAACCGTATTCTCTGCAATACCGTTAGAGATATCAAAACTAGCTTGCTCTAAATTAAAGCTAGCAAAACCATCTGTAGAATCACTGTCTAAATCGCACTGTGTTAAAGTGGTATTTATAGCAATAGGTAACGGATTTATATTTACTTGTGCTTCACCAATTATGGGACATTCAGCTGGGTCTGCAGGAGTCACTTCTAATGCATATTTTCCTGCATCTGCTAATGTAGCATTAGTAACATTTAATACATTACTATTATTTGTTATTGGAACTCCATTTAAAGACCAAGTGTAAGTTGCTCCAGGAAGATTGTCTACTTCTAGCGTAAAGTTATCTGCCTCACAAATAGTTAAAGACGGACTGGTACTACCGTCTGTATTTTTAACCAAATCTTCTTTAGCAAAAAAAGACTGTATAAAAGGTGGCAAGCCTTGTGTTGCTAATTTACCTTGTAAATTAACGGCATTATGTTGGTAACCAGCTGCTGTTCCAATTTGGTTAGGGTTATTAATTACACCTAAATACTGTGTGCCTTGGTCATAATTAGTAGCAATGGTTCTGTATATTTTGCCATTTTCACCTAACTGTAATGCGCCACGGTATATATCTCTGTCATCTAAAACAACTTCACTAGCAGAAATACTAGGAGCCATTAAATTGTATTGTAAAAGGTTAGATGTTTCTGTGGTTAATCCTTGTTGAGCATTGTAGGTGTGTACGTAAAGCAACTCGTTGTTAGGCGAAAACTCTAGACCGTATGGATCTTTATTTGGAGCATTAATGTTTATGCGTTGTTCATTTGTAAGTACACCAGTGTCAGCATCAAAATCATATAAATATAATCCCTGGCTAACGTTAGCCGATGCCATTTTAGTACCATCTGAAGATAGTTTTAAGTAACCTCTTTTATCAGAAATTAAACTACTTACTTTAGATTTTACAGATGTGGTTACCACGCCAGTATCATTAACTTCAAAGGCGTGAAAAGTATCAAAAATACCTTCACTACCATCATTAGTTGCATAGGTAATAACCCAAACAGACTTATCAAAACAATCTTTAAGAACTGCTGTAATTTTCTCAGAACAGTAATCTAACAGTCTAACGTTTTTAGAGGTTACCGCACCTTTTCCTCCATCTAAAGACATATCTACAGTAGAGTAATTAAGGCCATAATCAGGGTCTGCTTCAAAAACACTAGTATCTACAGTAAAAATGTAAAAAATATTAGTGTCTTTTTGGTTGGGAACAATCAATGCAGATTGCGAGCTAGAAGGATCACCATACAAGCCCGTACCATTCTGCATTATTGTATGGTCTTTTGTAAAAACACGTATGCCATCAGTATAAAATAATAAGTTCCCAGTATCATCAGATATTGTTGCGCAACCTTCTGTTGTATTTAATTTACCATCTGTAACGGCAGTAACACTACCATCATTATTAAAGCGTAAGCCAGCACCTTCTCCAAAATACCAATTAGAAGCCTGAGTTTGACCAAAAGAGAGTAGGGGCAATAGCATAGCTATTGCAAGGAGTAGTTTTGTGGTTGATTTCATAAAAGCGTTCTCTAAAACGCTTAAATATACTTATAAATCTCGTTTTTTTAACATAAAATTATATATTAATTATATGAATGGTTTGATTTTTGTAAGAAATTTATAGTATTATTAAAATTATTAAAAATAGTCATTATGAAAAAATCAATAACCAAATTAAAAACACTATTTATTGTATTATTTATAGGTGTTCTACATTTAGAGGCTCAAGTTTCTGATGTTAATTTAACAAACTTGTATAGTAGAATGACTGTTGCGTCTTTTGATAGTTCTTCATCAAACGATATTAAAGGAGATAGTTATATAGTAGATGATTTTAGGCCAGCTAAATTGGCAAAGGATAAAAAAACATTTTTTGTAAGGTATAATGCTTATAAAGATGAAATGGAAATTCAGCGAGGTAATGATGCTTATTATTTATCTCGTTTTTATGACTTACCTATTACTTTTATCGGTACAAATGAAGTATATAAGATGTTTGATTATGATAAAGGAAAAAGAACAGGTTACTTTCTTTTGCTAAATGAAGGAGATAAAATTTCTTTATTATTAAAACAAACAATTAAATTTTATGAAGCTCATAAAGCCAAAACTGGTTATGGTAAATCTGAGCCAAAAAGATTAGAGAGAGAAGATGATGCTTTATATTATTCAAATAAAGAAAACATTGCAGTTAAGTTACCAAAGAAGAAAAAAGATATTATGGGATTATTTGACAGCAAAGAGAAAGATATTGAAAGCTATATAAAGCAAAATAATTTAAATTTGAAGAAAAAAGAAGATTTAATTAAACTTTTTTCTTTTTACAATTCGTAAATTAAAAAAGCGAGATTATAAATCTCGCTTTTTTAGTAATATGTATGATAAATATATAAAAATAGCGGTCCAACATAACACAATTAGTAATTGTAAAGGTTGCACACTATAATCTCTAGAGATATCCTCACCAACTTGCTTTGCGGCAGATTTTATAACATTTAACCTGCTAAAAGGTTCAGTTATTGTACTCCACATAGATCCAAAAGGGAAAAAACTAGTTACATTATCTGCTAATTCTTTAGAATATTTAGAGGCTAAATAAGTGTAAGGGATAATTTCCGCTCCAATAAACCAGATAAATAAAAAGCCTAGAGCAAAAGCAGAGCGTTTTACCAAGATACCTACAAAAAAGCAAAAAGAGAAAAAACCAATAAGCTTTATAAAGTAGGCAGCTAAGTACTCTAAATCAGAAAATATAATAGAAAACTCATTAAAATCAGAATATATTAATCCTAATAGCAAGGATATTAAAAATATAAATATTGTAGAGGCTAAAGAAAATACTCCTATTGTTAAAAATTTAGAAAGTATCAACTCTTTTTTTGATAAGCCGTCTATTAGGTTTTGTTTTATAGTCTTATTACTGTACTCATTAGCTATCATAGAAACTATAACAATAGCTAAAAATACCTTAAGAAAAGCAGCCATAAAGGTGTTAAAATGCCAAATGTATGGGAAATTAAAAATACCAACATCTGCTATATGAAATTTTAAAGGGCCAAAATCTACTTTTATCATAGAAATACCAGCAATGAGTATCATTAAAATAAAATAAGATAGTATAAGAATTTTACTAGCTCTGTTGTTCCATAGTTTTATAAATTCTATTTGTAGTAAACGTAACATATTTTTAAGTTTTTTTTGATTGTTGTAATTAGTTAGATTGGTTTTTTGTAAGCTCTAAAAATTGCTCTTCTAAGCTTTCTTTACGTTTTACTAAATGAGATAAAATTATACCATTATTATGCAGCTCTTTATTTAATTCTGAAGCATTCATTTCAGCTTTTAAATCTGCTATAATTAAACCATTTTCTTCTCTAACATTACTAAAATTAGGATTTAGTTTTAAAAATGATAAAAGTGCTTCATTGTCCTCTGCTTTTAGTTCAAAAAAGCCATAACTAACAATCATTTCATCAACCCTGCCAGAATATAATTTTTCTCCTTTTCTTAAAATTACTACGTGGCTACACACTTTTTCTACTTCATCTAATAAGTGAGAAGCTAGTAATATGGTGGTGCCTTGAGCAGCAATAACCTTTATAATTTCTCTAATCTGGTGAATTCCTTGGGGGTCTAAGCCATTTGTTGGCTCATCTAAAATAAGTATTTCAGGATCATTAAGTAGGGCAGAGGCTATAGCTAAGCGTTGTTTCATACCTAAAGAATAGGTTTTAAACTTACTGTTTTTACGATCTAAAAGTCCAACTAACTCTAGTTTTTCTTCAATTTTAGACTCATCTACTTCTTTAATTTTACAAACTAGCTTTAAGTTTTGTACAGCCGTCATATATGGGTAAAAGTTAGGCCTTTCTATAATGGCTCCAACTTTTTTTAATGCTTGGTGTGTATTTGTATTCCCATCAAACCAACTAAAATCTCCAGATGTTTTATTTACTACATTAAGTACAATACCAAGAGTAGTAGATTTGCCACTTCCGTTTGGACCTAATATGCCATAGACATTGCCTTTTTCAATAGTAAAAGATAAGTCTTTTACAGCGGTTAAATACCCGTATTTTTTTGTTAGATTTTGAACTTTAAGAATTGTTTTCAAAAGTAGTTGGTTTTATGATTGTTATGGTCATATGACGAACTACTATAGAATTTGTTACAAAGTCTTACAAAAAAGGTTTGTAAAATTTAGTTTAGCTTTACTCTGTGGGTAATTTTTCTGTTTGTGATTACTGTTTTAGGTCTTCCTAAAATTACAATAGTAACATCATCTGGTTCACCATCACTATTAGCATCAAAATTAGTACTATCACTTGGGTCATCAGAGGTATCTGAAATACTAAAACCATTTGGTAATTCTGCTTGAGCTGTAGCACTATTTGTTACCATTAAAGCCATTAGCTCTGAATTATTTATACTATGTGTTAATGTAAACCTTGCAGATGCAGATGGGGCTAATGTAGCAACAGATGCCGGACTAATACTACCAGAATCTGCAATAGGGTCTGATATAGTTACATTAGTTAGGGTGTTTGGTCCATTATTGGTTACAATTAGTAAATACGTAATTTGCTCGTTTAAAGAATCATACGATCCGTCTGGTGCAGGTAAAGCAACTTTTGTAACAGTAACTTCATTATTAGTAATGTTAATTGTTTCAGACATATCATCACTAGTAGTATTACTATCTACTTGGTCTTGGGAGTTGGTAACTGTATTGGTGTAAGATGTTGTACTAGAATTAAAAGGTAATTCATCTGCCCTAACTTCTAAAATAATAGATACCAATTCTCCTTGACTAAGAGTTCCTATTGTCCATTCTGGAGCAGACCAACTTCCTACGCTAGGACTAGCGGATAGTAATGTTAAACCAGCGGGAATAACATCTGTGATTTTTAAGTTGGTAACATCATTAATACCAAGGCTTTCTACTGTTACTTTAAACTCAAAAACATCACCTTCTAAAACAAAATTTACATTGGCTGTTTTTTTCACAACAATATCTGGTAAACAGTAATAAGCAGCTATTGGCTGAGAGTCATAGGTACAACCACCTTTGGTTACCCTAACAAAATAATCTCCTGCTTCATTAGGTGTGTAGCTAGAGAATATTGCACCAGGCACAGCTGTTCCGTTTTGAAACCATTGATATGCATCAAAATTTGCATCAACAACTTGTATTATAGAACCAGGTAAACAGCCACCACCAGTTACTTGTAAGTCTACTTCTGGGACAGTATCAAAACCAGAAAAATAGCCTGCAATACCTCTTGCACCATTAAAACCTAAAAAACCTACGGCAATAGGTCCTGTAGATTGTACAGAAACATTACCTGTTAAGTTAGGAACATAAAAGGTTTTCCAATCTGCAGATCCGGTAACAGTTGTGGCAGCAGGTAAGGTAACATTTCCATTACCATCTGTTACAGTAATATTACCGTCTGGAGTAGAGGTAGAAGCAATTATTGTAACACCACCATTCATAGTAATACCAGCGGCATCTTTTATATCTGGAATATTATCTAGACTATCTGGAAGCAAACAGTTTACTGGAGCAACAAAGTTTAAACCTACTGTAACTATAGAGGTACCACCAGCTAAAGATTGATAAGCATATGCATCTTTAGAAGTTGTTACAAACATATTGCCACCAGCTGCATTACTAGAATAATAGCTATCTGGAATTTCAAAATAATCTCCGTTGTTTATAGTAGCAATAGGTGTTGCAGATCCATTAACAAATATATCAGTACTATTTTGTGTACCAATAATTATTGGTTTTTCTGTTTCGTTATTACCATTACCACGAATAAAAACATATTCTTTTCCTATTTTATTTTGGGGTACAGGCTGGTCTATTGCAGCATCTCTACTAGAATTATTGTTTCTAACACCAATGTTAAGTCCACCGTTACTTATAACAATATCTTTGGTAGATTGTAAGGTAGCACCTAACCAACCATCAACATTTGCAGTAGTTTGTTTAGTGTATGCTTCAAAAACAAAAGATTCATTTGCGTTTAAAGTTATTTGGTACGTATCATCTGTAATGCCTCCAGCATTATTTCCTAACCTAAATTCACTGTTAGGGTCATAGCCAGACAAGGTTATTACTGTGTTATCTTCAGTAGCCATAATACCTAATGTACTTGTTAAACTATTATGGTTTCCTCTATTGGGTATACCTCCCCATTTAAAAATTTGTCCCATTGCTTGCCTACCTTTACTTGTAAGCGAAGTAGATTGAGAGTTAGAACTACCTCTATAATTTACATAAAATTTTTCTCCTCCAGGAGATTCAAAACGTAAACCACTTTGAGTTAATACAATACCTGTATTTGCATTTTTTACTAACGTAATGTTATTATCCCCATTTGTTAAGTTGTATGTTACAGGAGCGCCATTAGAAAGGGTTAAAGTAGCTATGGGCGCAGCAATTGTACCTTGGTAAACGTTTACCGTAAAGGCAGCAGTTTCTGGAGTAGATAAATACACAGCCTGTTCCCTAACAGCTTGGTTATTTCCTCCTTGTTTTAAAGGTGGTAAATAGTGTAAATCACTTAATTGAGCGAAACCAAAATAGTTAAATGTTAAAAATAATAGTACGCTTAGTCTTTTAAAGGATTTAATATAATTCATTATCTATATTGTAAGTAAAACAAATAAAGCTATTGTATTCCTAATTTCTAAATATATGTTGTATATATGCTGCTAGTTGTTGTAATATGTTAATATTGATAGTTAATAAATGCTAATTATTTCTTTTTTATCTCAACTTATTTCCTATTTTTATTAAAAACGAAAAGTACATGTCAGATGAAAAATTAATGTCTAAAAAAAAACCTGCTTACCCGGTAAGTAGTAATTTAGACGCCTATTTAGAACACTATAATAGAAAAATGAAAATACCTATCTTCTACGAAGATTTGTTGCGTTTTGCTGGTTCTGTAGTTGTTTATGATTCAGATGATAACGATACTTTATGGGTACGTGTATATTATTCTGAGTTTGATAGGGCAGAAATAGATTTGAGCTTAAAAAAGGTGTATTCTATTTTACTTTCTGATGGTGGAGATAACATAATTCAGTACTTAAATATTGATGCTGTAGATTTTTGCACTTTTGGAAACTCTAAGCCTTTTAGAATAAAAGTGCGTAATATTTTAAATGATAATTTCACATATTTTTATATTAAGAAGACTGATGCATCTAGAATTTACGGCTTAGAATTGGAGCACATGCTTTCTCCATACAATTTAAACTTTTTAGTATACAAGGACACCTTAATAGAAGAACACATATCTGGTATTCCAGGAGATGTTTTTATAAAAGATATGCTGCCAAAATGTACAGAGTCAGAAAAAGCACAACTAGCTAAAGAATTTGTGAAGTTTAATGAACGTTGTATGATTAGGTTGTTGGGAGATATGAGATCTTACAACTACGTAATTGTTCCTGTGCATGATTTTGACCATGTTGTTTACAGAATAAGAGCAATAGATTTTGACCAGCAATGTTTTGAAGGAAAATTAAAAGTATATAGACCACAGTTTTTTAAAGAAAACTTTCAGATGGTAGAATTGGTGCGAAAAAAACTTTTAGTAAGCTCTGTAGACCAATACAAGTTAGAAGAACGATCTATAGTAGCAAAACGAATTAAAAGTTCTGGAAATAGAATTAAAAAACTTAGAAGTATTTGTAAAAAAGATACAATTTCTACTCCAGAAAATATAAAACTTTTAAGAAAAGAAATTTATGAATTAACCCTAGATATGCAGTTTAAAAAATGTCGTAAAATGGGAAGGGTTTTAGATTTAGCTCTGGATTTTGTTAAGCGTAATTATGAAGATGTAAGTATGAAACAAATAATGGAGAATAGGATTAAAATAGATTAATCTTATACCCCATTATTAGTAATGTTATGGTAAGCTAAAAACTACGCTATTAGTGGTTTTTAGTTTTTTTCTTCTTTATTAAAATATACCAGGTAGTAGTACATTTGGCGTTCTTCATCCCAACCTTTTTCTACAAATTTCTCTGCAGATTCTGGGTTAATAAAGTCCATTTTTATTTGAATGTTAGTATCTAAATTAATAACATTTTTAATTTTTTTACGAACATCAGAAACTGCTTTGTTTGCAATATTAAAGTTTGATACGTCTTCTACACTAAATTTAGGCCCCTTTTCTACTTTATAGTGCTTAAACTCTGGTATTAACTCAGGGTTTTCCATTACCTCATTTAAAAACTCTGTTTCTTCAAAGTTATCATTTTTAGCAAAGTGGTTAACAGCCTTATTCATAAACAATACCTCTTGTTGTTTATCTTCTGCAGGTAAAACAACATCTTTAGCAAAGTTTTGACAAAATTTTAAATAGTTTTTAGTGTAAAATGTTTCATCTGCTAAAGCATCTACACCTAAAAAGTTTTCTAACCAATATTTGGTGTCATAACGGTTACTATCTACAGATAAAACTTTGTAACCTTCCTCTTTATGAGAGTTAAAAATAAGGCAACCCTTATCTAATTTATTAATATTTATACCTTGTAATATATTAATATCTATATTTTCACCATTTTCTATTAACTGAAGAAAATCGTGCTTAAGCTCGCTTTTAAAAATACCAATAGCATCTATTTTCTTATTGTCTAATAACACATCTGTTAGGTGTGTTACGTATAACTCTCCGCTTTTTATATGTGGGTGGTTAGACTGTTCAAAAAGATGAGTAGCAACTTTTTTAGAAACCGCATGACAACTTTCTGGAGCATCAAAAATTTCTGCTGCCAGCTTGTATATTTCATTAAACTCTACATCTACTTCATTTGTAAATTTAAAATAGTTTTCTTCTTTTTCTCTAAATGGTTTAAAAAAGTACTCTTTTAAAAGACCAGTAGTTTCATCATTTAAAGTAAACGGTTGGTTAGATAAAAATGCACCTTCGCCTTTATTTTTATTACCAACACGGTGTATAGAAATACTTTCTATTTGAGTAGAATATAAATTTATCAATGGTATCTAGTTTTATAATTAGTATTTGTAAAAGTATGTTATTTGTATTTAAAATTAGTTCCAATTTTCATCAAAATCTAAATCTTCATAACTACCTAAATCATCTGTGTAATTGTCATCAAAATTTTCACCTTCTGGGTTATCAGATTCAAAGTTTTTTTCAGGCGGACTATCAGGTAGTTCTCCAAAACTAAATAGCACATTTGGGTAGGTAACACCGTCTTCATTATCAACAATATCTGCTAGTTCTACAAAGAAAGTCCACATACTAAAAAAGTCGTACACATAAATAAGTTTAGGTGTTTTTTCAGTAAGTATATCTTCTAAAAATATTTCATTCATCAATTTAACATCAGAACCATTTTCACTCATATCAAAAAGAGCAATTTCTTCATCTTGGTTCCAATCTTCATCACAAGTATAAAAAGATGCCATTTCGCTTCCTAAAAAACCAAAAGCCTGTGTAATGGCATTGTGTAAATCTTCTAGTGTGTTGCTGTCTTCAATTTCTAAATCTCGGAACACATCATCTTTAGCATCTAAGATAATTCTAATTTTATAAATCATTTTTTAAATTTTGCGGGTTGCAAAGTTACAAAGTTTTATCTCTTTTAGTTGTATTTACTAGTTCTAATACCATATAATATTGAACTCCAAACAGTAGAGAAGCTAAAACCAGGTGAAGTGTTTGGCTACCAAACGGAAAATGAACATAATTCATTGCTACACCAGTAACAATCTCTAACAATAACAGTGTTAGAACCCATTTTATTTTAGTTAATCCTAATTTTAATTTTTGTATTCTAAAAAATAAATATGCGTTTAATAAGAGAACAAGAATAGAAAATGACCTATGTATATAAAAAGTAACTGTAACATTTTTTAACCACAGGTGTTTTGCTGTTTCGCCAACAATATCTGCTTGGTCATCTACCATTTGCCTAACTTGTGTACCTAAAACTATTTGTAGTAAAGTTAATACCAGGGCAACAATAATTAGCTGTTTTGTTTTTTTGTCTTTGGCTATTACAATTGATGTTTCTTTTACGGAATATATTAAATACAATAACATGGCAACAATTGCTAAAGCCATTACCATATGTACCGTAATTTTTATAGGGTTTAAAACAGAATAGACTACTGTGGCACCCAACCAAGCCTGAAAAACCATAGCAAATACTATTGCCCAAGAAAGTATGGTAACTGTTTTTCTTGTTTTCCAGTATTTTAATGATAAAATAGCTAAAACTAGTGTTGCTAAGCCTGCTAAAGCACCAAAAAGCCTATTAATATACTCTATCCAAGTATGTGTAGCATTAAAGGTTGCATAATCATGTTTAGTGTAAGTTTCCCAATTTGCAGTATTAAATTGTGCAGTAGAGGTAAAGTCTTTAGCAGCAATTTGCAATGTTTTATCTACTATAATTACTTCTCCTTTTTTAAAGAAAGAAAAAGGTTGCCATTGCAGTTCTGTAATATTGGTTGGTGGTATATATTGTCCAAAGCATTTTGGCCAATCTGGACATCCCATTCCACTACCTGTCATTCTAACTACTGCACCAGCAATAATAACTAAGTAAACTAGTATTAAAGATAATTTAGCTGTTTTTATAAATGTTTTTTGCATTTTTTTGGAAGTCTATAATGTACTGCAAAAATACGCCTCTTTTGGTTTTAAATAAAGTTTAAATAACTAATAAAATCATCTATTTACAGGTATTAGTAAATATATTCATTATTAATTTTTATTCACTATTAGGTTATTCACTGTATTTATTATAATAATAAAAATGATTTTTAAAAGCTTTTTTTTAACACAACTAAACTTGTATAGTTAACGTTTGTTCATATATTTGACCTATGATATAATATTGTAATTATTGTTACAAAATAATTATCCCCCATATTAACAACCTATTTACTATGAAAAAATTAACCAAAAAAGAATTATTTTTTGAAAAGACACTTA